>NZ_JBVVQI010000005.1:221789-254303 GCF_055811495.1 Mesorhizobium sp. WSM4830
CGGCCCCCCGGGCACCCCCCCAACCCTGCGCGGCGTGGGGGGCCCTCCTTTCGTTCCGGCCCCTTGGGGGGGGGCCCCCCCCCCCGGGGGGGGGCGGGCGGCGCCCCCCCCCCCCCCCCCCCGAGCCGGAAAGTTGAGATCGTCGACCGGGATAACCGTCAGCTCACGCCGGCAAAAGTGCCTTGCATGAGCAGGTCCGGCAGATAACTTGCCGGCTTACCGCCCACCGCCTGCCCACCGGTCAGGCCGCCTTGTATTTCAGGGCCGAAGAACGAATACGGAAAGGGCGTGACCGGCCGGCTCACCTCATCGAGCCGTGCCCGAAGATCTTCGGGAATATCGAAATCAAGCGCGCCGAGATTGTCCTTGAGCTGGTTAAGCCTGGTGGCGCCAACGATGACGGACGCAATGCCTGGCCTGTTTGCCGTCCAGTTCAGGGCGACCTGGGCCATGCTGCGGCCGAGCTGGCCGGCAACCGTCTCCAGTTCAGCGACGATTTGCCAGTTGCGGTCGGTGAATTTCTGGAAACCGGGATTGGGCGAACCACGCATTGTCTCCAGCCGGCCACCATCCTTGACGATTGTATCGAAACGGTATTTTCCGCTGAGCAGGCCGCTGGCCAATGGACTCCAGACCATGATTCCGGCGCCATAGCGCGTGCCGAACGGCACGAACTCGTGCTCGATGTTGCGCTCGGCCAGCGAATATTCGAGCTGAAGCGCCGAAACCGGTTCATAGCCGCGCTGCTCGGCGACCGCCTGCGCCCGGCTTGCGTACCAGGCCGGCACGTCGGACAGACCGACATGCCGGATCTTTCCGGCGCGCACCAGATCGTCCAGCGTCCGCATCACCTCCTCCGGTGGTGTCAGCCTGTCCCAGGTATGGAGGATGTAGAGGTCGATGTAGTCGGTGCCGAGCCGCTTTAGCGAACCGTCTACCGCCCGCAGGATGTTCTTGCGGCCGTTGCCGCCGGCGTTCGGGTTGCCCGGTTCGGCGTTGTAGGTGAATTTGGTACTGATCACCGCCTTATCGCGCAGCCCACGCTCAGCGATGAATTCGCCGAGCCAGGTTTCGGCCGTGCCACCGGTATAGAGATCGGCGGTATCGAAGAAATTGCCACCGGCTTCGACATAGGCATCAACCAAGCCGCGCGCGGTTTCCTTCTCCGCGCCCCAGCCCCATTCTGTGCCGAACGTCATGGTGCCGAGCGCCAGGCGGGTGACACGCAGCCCGCTGTTGCCGAGCGTGTAGTAGGACATGGTCATGGATTTTCTCCTGAAGTTTGAAAAGCGGGATTGAGGTCTTGCCTGGGATACGGAGTCAGGCCTTGGCCAGCGCATCGACCACCACCTGGAACCGGCGCGGATCGAAATAGTCGTGGTAGGCGCTGATCAGACCGCTCTTGAAGCGGAAAATCGCGATATTGCTGTTGGTGTATTCAGTGCCACCGATCAGCACCGCGCGGTTCTTGTACTCAACAACGATCGCGTCCGAATCCGCTGCCGGATAGATGGCTGTCAGCTGCGAATCGAAGGATTCGAAATTACCGAAGAGGCCTCGGAAGGCCGCCAGGATCGCGGCCTTGCCATCGATGCTGTTTCCAAATCCTGCCGGCGGGTAGAAGACAAGGATACGACCATCTTCAGCCCAAAGGTCGCCCCATGCCTCAATGTCCTTGCGGTGCATCAGATCAAAGAATTTACGCGCGGTCTCGAGATTACGGATTCGTTCGGAATCGAGGTCGGTCATTAGACGTCTCCTTGGCTGCTCGGCGATTGTCGTGTGATGCAGCCAAAAGATGCGCCCTCCTTTCCCCGCGGATAAGATTGCATTATCCGAATGCACTATGCGATATCATGCATGAATGGACCGCGATCTGCTTAGCCACCTACCTATAATCGTTGCCGTCGCGCGGCGTGCCGGCTTCGCGCTGGCAGCCGCCGAGCTCGGCATGAGCCCGTCAGCGGTCAGCCATGCGGTTCGGCTGGTGGAAGAGCGGATCGGCCAGCCGTTGTTTGCCCGCACCACGCGCAGCGTCTCGCTGACCGAGGCTGGCACCGCGCTTGTCGCTGCGGCGGAGCCGGCACTGGAGGACATTGCCGACCGGATCGAACGTATCCGCTCTGTCAAGGGCCGGGCAAGCGGGCTGCTCAGGATCAACGCGCCGCGTTTGGCGCTGCCTCTGGCGCTGATGCCCATCCTGACGGTGATGGCGGAACGTTACCCTGACGTGACGGTGGAGATCGTCACCGACGAACGTCTGAGCGATATCGTCGGCGAGGGTTTCGACGCTGGCATCCGGCTGGGCGAGATGATCGCAGAGGATATGGTGACGGTGCGGCTGACTCAGCCGTTCCGGACGACCATTGTCGCCTCTCCGGCCTATGTCGGCCGCCACGGAAAGCCGCGAACAATTGCGGATCTCTCCACCTGCAACTGCATCGGCTATCGGCTGTTGCGATCACGTGCGCTCTATCGCTGGGATCTGTCCGATCAGGGCAAGGATATCAGCGTCGAGACACGCGGCAGCGTGGTCGTCAGCGATCCACTGTCGGCAAGGGAAATGGCGCTTGCCGGCATCGGCCTCGCCTATCTGTTCGAGCCGCTTGTCAAGCCCGACATCGAAGCAGGCCGGCTGGTCGAAATCCTTGGCGAGGCATCGATCGAGGAACCGGGACTGTTCCTCTATTTCCCGCGCCGCGCCGCGATGGCCCCGAAGCTCCGCGCCTTCATCGACACCGCGCAAGAAATCGGCCGGGCATCCTCGCGGACACCCGGCCGAAAAAGCCTTTCGAGCGGATAGTTTACTTCTTGACCGCTGCCGCGACTTCCGCCGCGAAATCGGTCTCTTCCTTCTCGATACCCTCACCGAGCGCGAAGCGCAGATAGGCAGCGATTTTGGCGGGCGCGCCGATTTCGCTTTCGGCATCCTTCAGCGCCTTCTCGACGGTAATGTCGGGATTGAGCACGAAAGCCTGCTTGAGCAGCACGACCTCTTCATAGAACTTGCGCAAACGGCCTTCGACCATCTTCTCGATGATCGCTTCCGGCTTGCCGGACTGGCGCGCCTGGTCGGCGAAGATCGCCTTCTCGCGTTCCACCGCGGCCGGATCGAGCTCTTCGGTGGTCAAGGCCATCGGATTGGTGGCAGCAACATGCATGGCAACCTGGCGGGCGAAGGCGTTCGCGGCATGCGCGTTGCCTGTCGTCTCGATGGCCACCAGCACGCCGAGCTTGCCAAGGCCGTCGGCGACCGCATTGTGAACGTAGGTTGCGACAGCGCCGTGCTCGACGGTGAGCTTGGCTGAGCGGCGGAAGCCCAGATTCTCGCCGATGGTGCCGACGGCGTCCTTGATGGTCTCGGCGACCGACTTGCCCGAGCCCGGATAGGGAGCGGCGGCAACGGCCTCGGTCTTGCCGCCATAGGCAAGCGCGACCTTCGCGACATTGGCGACGATCTCCTGGAACGCAGCATTGCGGGCAACGAAGTCCGTCTCGGAATTGACCTCGACGATCGCTGCTTCGCGGACGCCGGAATCGACGCCGATCAGGCCTTCGGCAGCGGTACGGCCAGCCTTCTTGTCTGCCTTGGAGATACCCTTCTTGCGCAGCCAGTCGATGGCCTCTTCCATGTTGCCGTTGGTTTCGTTCAACGCCGCCTTGCAGTCCATCATGCCCGCGCCGGTCAAGTCGCGGAGTTCTTTGACCTGTGCAGCCGAAATGCTCATTGTCGCCTCTTTGTCTAAATGCACCGACGCACCATCGATTTTCGATGATGCGCCTGGTGCCGGTAGCGCTTACCGCGCCAACATATTGGAAAGATGAAGGCCGCAGCCGGCCTTCGCTATTGTGCTTCCGGGGTCTGGGCTGCCGGGCTCTCGGCGGCCGGGGTCTGATCGAGCGCCGGCTCGACCGGAGTCTCGACCGATGCGCCGATATCGACACCGAGCGCGCCCTGCTGACGGGCGATGCCGTCGATGGCTGCCTTGGCAATCAGATCGCAATAGAGCTGGATGGCACGGGCCGCGTCGTCGTTGCCGGGGATCGGGAAGTCGATCTTGTCCGGGTCGCAGTTGGAATCGATGATGGCAACGACCGGGATGCCGAGACGCTTGGCCTCGAGAATGGCGATCGCTTCCTTGTTGGTGTCGATCACGAACATCAAATCGGGCGTCGAACCCATATCCTTGATGCCGCCCAGCGCCTTGTCGAGCTTCTCACGCTCGCGGTCGAGGTTGAGGCGCTCCTTCTTGGTCAGGCCCTGAGCCTCGCCGGCCAGCATTTCGTCGAGCTTGCGCAGGCGCTGGATGGAATTCGAGATCGTCTTCCAGTTTGTCAGCATACCGCCGAGCCAGCGCGAGTTGACATAGTACTGGGCCGAGCGCTGCGCGGCATCGGCGACGATGTCGGAGGCCTGGCGCTTGGTGCCGACGAACAGCACGCGGCCGCCCTTGGCAACAGTGTCGGAAACCTGCTTCAGCGCCTGGTGCAGCAAAGGCACCGTCTGCGAGAGGTCGATGATGTGGATGTTGTTGCGGGCGCCGTAGATATAGGGCGCCATTTTCGGGTTCCAGCGGTGGGTCTGGTGGCCGAAGTGAATGCCAGCTTCCAATAGCTGGCGCATGCTGAAATCAGGCAGAGCCATTCTTATTTCCTTTCCGGTTAGCCTCCACGGACACAGGCATTTTTGGACTTTGTCCTCGAACGCCACCGGAGGTTTCAGCCGGATTTCTCCCGGGCAGACACCAAAGTCCGTGTGTGGAATGAGCGCGCATATAGAGGGGAAGCGCGACAAACGCAAGCGTTGTGGCGTCTTGTGGTTCAGCGTGCGGCGATCAGCGCACCGGTGTCATCGCCGCATCTTCGCCTTCGGCACCCGCACACGCCGGAAAACGGCGACGATCTCCTCGCGGCTGCATTCGATGGCGCCTAACCGCACCGCGCGGTCGCGCTCGAACCCGGTTATGTCATAATGCGGTGCCGATGTCTTCGGCGGCCCTTGATAGGACGAGCGCTTGATGCCGAGCTGCCCGGCAAAGCGATGCAGCTCGTCGGTGTCGTCTGCCAGCAGATGACACCAGCGGTGGCCGACCCATTTCCAGATCGCCGCATCGACATAGACCGCCATGAGGCTTGCCGCACTCCTTCATCTTGCGCCGACCAACACGCCGCTAACGATGATAGAAGGGATTGGCATAGAAAATGAAGCCGCCGCCGGCCTCGAGTTGCGTCATCGTCCTGGTGACGGTCTCCTGCATGCGGTCATGCAGTTCGGCGAGTGCCTCCTCGACGGAGCCTTGATAGGCGTGCAAGCCTAGCGGCTCCGGTACCCGGACATAGGCGCGGCGCGGGCCTGCCGGCTGCGGCACGAAACGGTTGATGGTATCGCGCAGCGTACCCTTGCAATAATCGTTGCGGATTCGCTTCAAATGTTCGGCGATCTCCTCCTGCGTGATGCGCGGATTGGCCGACGCCCACGGCCCGACACGCTGCAGGCGCTGGATTGTATCCGCCAGCATTCGGACCTGCTTCTGGCTTCCGGTGCCGTCCGTGTTTTCCCGCAGCCAGCGCCGCGAACGGCGCAAAAGCTCGGCATTGTCGAGCGTGCCGGCGTCGAGCGAAACAAGTTCAGCAAGGCGACGGCCGAGTTCGGTCAGCAGGTCCTTCTGACGTGTGTCATACGAAGCCCGCTCGTCGGACCGCAGGCCATTCGCAGCCTCATCGCGCGATAGCAGCGTCGCGTAGATATGATGGACGCGCTCCGGCAGCGTATCGGCGGCACGGCGTTCGATCTTCAGGCTGTGCTCGACATAGGCGCATTCCTTTGCCAGCGCCGCCTCGACATTCCCCGTGAAAGCGAGCTTCCAGATCACGGGCGCGATCCAAACTTTGAAATCCGGATCCGTCAGGCGGCCGCGCTTCAGCGCCTTGAACCCCATCTCGACCGCGCCCGGCAGCAGCGGGGCAATGATGTTGGCATGCCAGCCGACACCGCCCTCGGGGTGCAGGAGCACGCCGTGCCCTTTCAGCGCCCAGGCCACCGAATGTTCCTTGGCGGCCGCGCTGTTGCCCGGGATTTGCGCGATCAGATTGTTGGCCAACCAGAATTTCTGCATCAGCCGGCCTAGCCCATTGACGACGCCATGCGTGGCCCACGATGCCGCCAGCGGGCTTACCCGCGAGACGACCTCCTTGTCGATCATCCAGTCGGTAAAGAATTCGGGATGGTTGGGCGTGATGAACGTCGCCTTGCCCGCGCCGCAACAAGCCTTCAGCCTTTGCCGGTCATCCTCCGGAAAATCGATGTGGCGGACATTGGCGACGCCGCGCAAACCGGCCAGGCGGTTGAATGGCAACAGGTCGCGAAGCCCCGGAATGCCGTGCAGCATGACAATTCGGTTGACGAATGTCATGGCCTTGATCAGCGTCGCGTTGGGCCGCGGCGCCACAAAAACGTCGATCCTGCTCAACCTGCTCCCCGCGGCGCTTAGCGTCGTAAAACGTTGATATGCAATTGCGGCATGCTCAAGTCGATACGACATGCCCCGCAAGATCAAGCGCTGGATAGCGGCCGGCGGCTTGTCGTTGGTTCGAGCCTATTTCGACGGGCAGGTCTTTGGCTGATCGAACAGCGACAGATTGACCAATTTGCCGGTCATCGAGAACTCGCCATAGTCCATGACGAGATCGCGCGTGATGCCGTTCTTGTGCAGCTTGAAGCTGATCCGGTATTCCGGCACCTCCTCGCCGCCTTTGTCGGCATCATCGAAATAGGCGATGTCGACCGGCCAGTATTTGTCGGTGGCGAGCTTGGCCAGCGCCGGCGCTTCCGGATCGGCGTTGTCGGCATCGGCTTGCTTGCCGACGACGACGGTAGTGGTCACCACCTTGTTGGCATCCTCAGAGCCGTCGAACAGGTTGGTTTCGTAGAAACGCTCACCCTTTTCCGCCTTGCCGATCATTTCGACCATTTGCTGGGTCGGGAACTGGGTCGGCGCGAGTTCCAGGCTGTTCTTCTCGGGCTTGTCGATATCGACCTTGAGACCGTTGGCTTCCTTGGTTGCGGTACCCTTGACCTCCTTGTCGAGGTTCTGGTCGACAAAGGATTTGTTCACGAAGGAGAAGGTCTTGCCCTCGGCATCCTCGAAGGTGGTCATCTGCTGGTCGGTCAGCCTGGTGTTGTCGCTGGTTACGATCTGGGTCACCAGACGGAACTTTACCGTATAGCCCTCGCAAGGCGAGCCGTTGAACTCGTAGACCATGCGGCCGGTGATGCCGGTAATGCCGGAGCGGTCGGAGGCCTTGTCGAGTGAAATGTCGTAAACAGCACGATGCGCCTGCAGTGCCGGCACCGCAAAAGCGGGAGCCGCCCAGGAAGCCGCTGTCAAGAGAACGGCGTTGAATGCGAGGCGCGTTGCGCGCATGGGGTGCTCCGATCATCGCGGCTAATGGCAGGCCGCATGGAAAGATGGTCCAGCTTAAAAAAAGTCGTGGCGGAAGCGAGGCAAAAATAGCAATTTCGGCCCGGCCTGCGCGGCACCTTCAAGCAATAGGGAAATAGCATGAGCGAAACAATCGAAAAGCGGCTAAGCGATCTCGGCGTGACGCTGCCGGCCGCCGCCGCGCCCGCCGCCAATTACGTGCCCTATTGCCGGACCGGCAATCTGCTGTTCACCGCCGGGCAGTTGCCGCTCAAGGAAGGCAAGCTCCAGGCCAGCGGACTGCTTGGCCGCGATGTCGACACCGCGACCGGCAAGGAAGCCGCAAAATACTGTGCGATCAACATATTGGCGCAGGCCCGGGCGGCACTTGGCGATCTCGAGAAAATCTGCCGCTTGGTGAAGATCACCGTCTTCGTCGCCTCGGCACCGGATTTTGTCGAACAGCATCTGGTTGCCAACGGCGCCTCGGATTTTCTCGTCGCTGTGCTCGGCGAGCGCGGCAAGCACGCCCGCTCCGCCGTCGGCACCGCCTCCCTGCCGCTTAATGCCGCAGTGGAAATCGAAGCGATCTTCGAAGTCGAATGACCGGGACTGCGACCATGACTGATCTTTCCTGGCTGACCGCCCGGCCCGTCGCCCATCGCGGCCTCCACGACATGAACAAGACGCGCTGGGAGAACACGCTTTCCGCCTTTGCCGCGGCGGCCGAGCGCGGCTATGCGATCGAGTGCGACGTGCACCTGTCATCCGACGGCGTCCCCGTCATTATCCACGATGGCGATCTGCGGCGGCTGACCGGCAAGGACGGCTTCGTCTGGCAGCGTACCGCTGCCGAGATCACGGCGCTGACGGTCGGCGGCACCGCTGACCATTTGCCGACGCTGCAGCAGGCACTTGATCTGGTCGACGGCCGTGTGCCGATGGTTATCGAGCTGAAAGGCGCTGCCGGGCACGACGAAGGCCTGGTCGAAAGCGTCGGCAAGATGCTCAAACATTACAAGGGCAGGACCGCGATCATGTCGTTCGACCATTGGCTGATCCGCGAGTTCGCGAAACATGCACCCGGCATACCCGGCGGGTTGACCGCCTACGGCAACGACAACCACCTGATCGAGGCGCATTTCGCCATGCTGGCGCATGACATCGCCTTTACCTCCTACGCCGCCGGCGACCTGCCGAACCGGTTCGTCTCCTTCGTGCGAGAAAGACTCGGCATGCCGGTGATCACCTGGACCGTGCACGACCAGCCTGCCGTCGATCTGACCTTCAAATATGCCGACCAGATGACGTTCGAAGGATTCGAGCCCGATCTGGTACGGCTTGCCTGAGCGGGCTTGTATGGGTCCGCAGCGAGCTTAAGTAAGCCTCATGGATCAAGGGGACGACTGCGAAAGACAAACGGCGAATGCGGAGCTGTCGATCCGCATCGCCGCTGGCATTGGCGCCTTTACCAGCGCTGAATGGGACAGCCTCGGCGGCACCACACGCGGCGATGCAGAAAACGGCTACAATCCGCTTGTTTCATTCGCTTTTTTGAGCGCTCTGGAAGATTCGGGCTGCGCTGTTCGGCGCACCGGCTGGCAAGGCCATCACCTCAGGCTGGAAACCGCGCG
Organism: Mesorhizobium sp. WSM4830; assembly: GCF_055811495.1. Taxonomy (NCBI): domain Bacteria; kingdom Pseudomonadati; phylum Pseudomonadota; class Alphaproteobacteria; order Hyphomicrobiales; family Phyllobacteriaceae; genus Mesorhizobium; species Mesorhizobium sp. WSM4830. The sequence continues at coordinate 230,845 of NZ_JBVVQI010000005.1, forward strand.
AGGCAAGCTGCTCGGTGCGGTTCCCTGCTATCTGAAGTCGCACAGCCAGGGCGAATACGTATTCGACCATGGCTGGTCGGACGCGTTCGAACGCGCCGGCGGGCGCTACTATCCGAAGCTGCAATGTGCGGTGCCGTTCACGCCCGTCACTGGCCCTCGCCTGCTGGTCGCCAAGGGCGAGGACAGCCCCACCGTCAAGGCCGGTCTTGCGGCTGGCCTGAAGGCGGTGACGGATAAGCTCGGCGTGTCTTCCGCACATGTCACCTTCGCGCCGGAGGACGACGTCCAGATATTGGCGGCGGCCGGCTTCCTGCATCGCACCGACCAACAGTTTCACTTCTTCAACGAAGGCTTTTCGAGCTACGACGATTTTCTCGCGACGTTAGCCTCGCGCAAGCGCAAGGCAATGAAGAAAGAGCGGCGCGAGGCGCTTGCCGACGGCATCTCGATCGACTGGCTGACCGGCAAGGATCTGACCGAAAAGGCCTGGGACGACTTTTTCGCGTTCTACATGGATACCGGCAGCAGGAAATGGGGCCGGCCCTACCTCAACCGCGATTTCTTCTCGCTGATCGGCGAGCGCATGGCCGACGACATCCTGCTGGTCATGGCCAAACGCAACGGGCGCTACATTGCAGGTGCCATCAACTTCGTCGGTTCAGACGCGCTCTACGGCCGCAATTGGGGCTGCATCGAAGACCACCCATTCCTGCATTTCGAGGTCTGCTACCATCAGGCAATCGATTTCGCCATCTCGCGCAAGCTGAAGGTGGTTGAAGCCGGTGCGCAGGGCGAGCACAAGCTGGCGCGCGGCTACCGGCCCGTGACGATGCATTCGGCGCACTACATCGCCCATCCAGGCCTGCGCAATGCAGTGGCCGACTACCTCCAGCGCGAGCGGCGCGAAGTCGAGCGGATGAGCGAATATCTGGAAGAGCACACGCCGTTCCGCAAGGACATGGCGGACTAGAGTAGCGAGCCCCAATCGCTCAGCCGAGCGGGCCGGCACGGCCGATGTCGATCGATCGTCTTGCCCGCCCGGAACAGCTTCGCTACACGAGACAGCGAGCCAAGAACCGGAGCGCGCCATGGCCGAAGCAACCTACGACAGCAGCAACATCTTCGCAAAAATCCTGCGCGGAGAAATCCCTTCGCACCGCGTCTACGAGGATGACGCGGTCATGGTCTTCATGGATGTGATGCCGCAAGGACAGGGTCACACGCTAGTGGTGCCGAAAGCCCCGTCACGCAACCTGCTCGACGCGGATCCGGCGGTGCTTGGCCCGCTCTTCGCTCACGTCCAGAAAGTTGCGCGGGCCGTAAAGAAGGCCTTCGATGCCGATGGCGTCACGGTTATGCAGTTCAATGAACCAGCCTCGGGGCAGACCGTTTTCCACCTCCATGTCCATGTCATTCCGCGCTTCGAGGGCATTCCCTTGAAGCCGCACAGCGGACAGATGGAAAAGCCTGAAGTCCTGGCCGAGAACGCCGGCAAGATACGGATGGCGCTGGCAAGCTGAACCGGCGCAAACCGCTCCGGCGGGCGCCGGGTGCATAACCGGAAGGTGTCATAAAAAAAGCCCCGTTTCCGGGGCTTTTTTTACTGGCTGGTTCGTCAGTTCTTGCGCGGCAGTTGCGGCACAAGGCTGCGCTTGCCGCCATCCTTGCCTTTCGGCTCCGGCTTCTGCGCCACCGCCTTTTTCGCGGCGGGCTTCTTCGCCACGGCCTTCTTGGCCTTCGGCACGTCGTCCGGCTCTTCCTTCTTCGGCTTCACCGGCGCCTCGTCGGCGAGCGATTCGAGCTTCAGGCCGGTCTCGCCGGTTTCCTTCTTCTCGACGGTGACACGCACCGTGCCGCCCTTCTTGAGCTTGCCGAACAGGACCTCGTCGGCCAGCGGCTTCTTGATGTGCTCCTGGATGACACGGCCAAGCGGCCTGGCGCCCATGCGCTCGTCGTAGCCTTTGTCGGCCAGCCATGCGATTGCATCCTGCGACAAGTCGAAGGTCACGCCACGCTCGGAAAGCTGCGCTTCCAGCTGCATGACGAACTTCTGCACCACCTGATGGATGACCGGCACCGGCAGCGAGCCGAACGGAATAATCGCATCGAGGCGGTTGCGGAACTCCGGCGTGAACAGCCGGTTGATCGCCTCGACATCGTCGCCTTCGCGCTTGGTCGAACCGAACCCGATGGCCGCGCGCTGCGCATCGGACGCGCCCGCATTGGTGGTCATGATCAGGATGACATTGCGGAAGTCGATCTGCTTGCCGTTATGGTCGGTCAGCTTGCCGTGGTCCATGACCTGCAACAGGATGTTGAACAGGTCCGGATGCGCCTTCTCGACTTCGTCCAGCAACAGCACGCAATGCGGATGCTGGTCGACGCCATCGGTCAGAAGCCCGCCCTGGTCGAAGCCGACATAGCCGGGAGGCGCGCCGATCAGCCGCGAAACGGTGTGGCGTTCCATATATTCCGACATGTCGAAGCGGATCAGTTCCACGCCGAGCGAGGCGGCGAGCTGCTTGGCCACTTCCGTCTTGCCGACGCCAGTCGGGCCCGAGAACAGGTACGAGCCGATCGGCTTTTCCGGTTCGCGCAGGCCGGCCCGCGCCAGCTTGATGGCCGAGGTCAGCGCTGTGATCGCGGTGTCCTGGCCGTAAACGACGCGCTTCAACTCGATGTCGAGGCCTTGCAGCACCTTCTCGTCGTCGGCGGAAACCGTCTTTGGCGGGATGCGCGCCATGGTGGCGATCGTCGCTTCGATCTCCTTGATGCCGATGGTCTTCTTGCGCTTGGCTTCCGGCACCAGCATCTGCGAGGCGCCGGTCTCGTCGATCACGTCGATCGCCTTGTCCGGCAGCTTGCGGTCGTTGATGTAACGCGCCGAGAGTTCGACCGAAGCCTTGATCGCCTCGCTCGTGTAGCGGACTTTGTGGAACTCCTCGAAATAGGGCTTGAGGCCCTTCATGATCTCGATGGCGTCCTCGACGGTCGGCTCGTTGACGTCGATCTTCTGGAAGCGCCGCACCAGCGCGCGGTCCTTCTCGAAGAACTGACGGAACTCCTTGTAGGTGGTCGAGCCGATGCAGCGGATGGCGCCTGACGACAGTGCGGGTTTCAACAGGTTCGATGCATCCATGGCGCCGCCGGAGGTCGCCCCAGCCCCGATCACGGTGTGGATTTCATCGATGAACAGCACGGCGCCGGGATAGTCCTCGAGCTCCTTGACGACCTGCTTCAGCCGCTCCTCGAAATCGCCGCGATAGCGGGTGCCGGCCAGCAGCGTGCCCATGTCGAGCGCGAAGATGGTGGCATTGTGCAGCACTTCGGGAACGTCGCCCTCGACGATGCGCTTGGCGAGGCCCTCGGCGATCGCCGTCTTGCCGACGCCGGGATCACCGACATAGAGCGGGTTGTTCTTGGAGCGGCGGCACAGCACCTGGATGGTCCGGTTGATCTCGCTCTCGCGACCGATCAATGGATCGATCTTGCCGGCCTTGGCCTTGTTGTTCAGGTTGACGCAATAGGCAGTCAGCGCGTCCTGCTGCTGCTTCTTCTTGCCGCCTTCCTCTTGCGGCTCGGCCCCGCTCTGGCTGCCTTGCTCGTCGTCGGCGCCGCGCGGGGTCCGCGTCTCGGAAGCGCCGGGGCGCTTGGCGATGCCATGCGAGATGTAGTTGACCGCGTCGTAGCGGGTCATCTGCTGTTCCTGCAGGAAGTAAGCGGCGTGGCTCTCACGCTCAGCGAAGATGGCGACAAGCACGTTGGCGCCGGACACTTCCTCGCGGCCTGACGACTGCACATGGATCACCGCGCGCTGGATGACGCGCTGGAAACCGGCAGTCGGCTTGGAATCTTCATCGTAGCCGGTGACCAGATTGTCGAGCTCGGTGTCGATATAGGTGAGGACCGTATGCTTCAATTCGTCGAGATCGACGTTGCAGGCACGCATGACGGCGGCCGCCTCGGTATCGTCGATCAGGGCGAGCAGCAAATGTTCAAGGGTTGCATATTCATGGTGTCGCTCATTGGCGAGCGTCAGCGCTTGGTGAAGCGCCTTTTCCAGGCCTTGGGAGAAAGCCGGCATGTTACCTCACTTCTTCTCCATCACGCATTGCAGCGGATGCTGATTCTGTCGGGCGAAATCCATGACCTGAGACACTTTGGTCTCGGCCACCTCGAATGTATAGACCCCGCACTCGCCCACCCCATGATTGTGAACATGAAGCATTATGCGTGTGGCGGCTTCGCGGTCCTTCTGGAAAAAGCGCTCCAGCACGTGGACCACGAATTCCATGGGTGTGTAGTCGTCGTTAAGAATGAGGACCCGATACAGACTGGGCTTCTTGGTCTTGGTTTTTGTGCGCGTGATGACGGCCGTGCCGCGACCGGCCTCATTGCCGTTGCTGCCGTTCTGCATTCGCACCACGTAGCTCGTGGCAGTCAAACCTGTAGTCACGTAGTCCTGCCTTTTTCGAATCCTCATGCATCCTCGACATGTAGGTGTTCGATGGACGATTTTAAGCCCTTCTGTTTAGCTGACAATATGGCTAGGTGGCCAAACTTGACCGATTTTCCAAATCGTGAAGACCGCAGGCCCCCGATTTCGAGCTGGCATGAAAAAACCCGGCCGCGCGTTCGCGACCGGGTCTGTCTTTGCAAGCCCAGGGGCCGGCTCGGAACGTTCGTCGAATTTACTTCGCCTTGGCGACGATCGATTCGAACGGCTTGTAGGCTTCCTTGGCGAGTTCGGCATAGAGATCGCCAAGCTTGGTGGCCTCGGTAACGAAGCTCTCATAGGACTGCTTGGCGTAGTCGGACTGGATTTCGATCGCCTTATCCAGCGACTTGGCGGAGAAGAGCTTCTCGACAACGGCGCTGCCGGCCTCGAAACTTTTCTTGGTGTACTCGCCCGCCTCGGTGGCGATGGCCTGCGCACCCTTGGACAGCGATGCAAAGCTCTTCAATCCGGTGTCGGCAAATTCCTTGCCGTATTTGCTGAAATCTTCATAGGTCTGGGTCATTTCACGCATTCCCTTGAACGGTTGCCTTGGACGATAGACGCGCCTTGTCCGGGTCGCGTTGTGCAATGCGTATAAATATATTGTGCAGTGCACAAAAAGTCAAGATTCCCGCGGCAATGCGCATCGTGAGCTGCCGGCAATCGCTAAGATTCGAATAAAGAGAAGCTCAATCCCGCAGAAAATGGTGAACGCGGCGGTTACCATAAACGGATTGGTAACGCTGCCCGCGTTAGCGTGGCCGGAGGTGAGGCAGGACCTTTGCCGCCTCCAGGCAACGGAAATTCAAAGGAACTATCAGTGCGTAAGGCGTTGTCGGGCTTCGTTTCCAAATCCGCGTCCCCCCTCAAAACGATCATGGTCCTCGCTTTGGCGATGAGCTTCGTCATCGCGGACGCGGCCTCATCCATGGCGGCCAAGTCGGCGGCCATTGTCATCGATGCCAAGACCGGCAAGGTGCTTTATTCGTCGGATGCCGATGGCCGGCGCTATCCGGCTTCGCTTACTAAGATGATGACGCTCTATCTGACGTTCGAGGCGTTGGCGAAGGGCAGGATCAGCAAGAATTCCCCGGTCGTGTTCTCGGCCAATGCCGCAGCCGAACCGCCCACGAAGCTCGGCGTCAAGCGGGGCGGCTCGGTCACGGTCGAGACCGCGATCCTGTCGATGGTGACCAAATCGGCAAACGATTCCGCAACGGCGCTTGGCGAGATGCTCGGCGGCAACGAAGCCAATTTCGCCCGCATGATGACCGCCAAGGCGCGGGCGCTGGGCATGAGGGGAACCGTTTTCCGCAACGCCAACGGCTTGCCTGATCCCGGCCAGTTCACGACCGCGCGCGACATGGCGATGCTCGGCATCGCCCTGAGAGAGCATTTTCCGCAATATTACGGCTATTTCTCGCAGCGCTCCTTTCTTTATGGGCGGCAGCGTATCAACGGCCACAACCGGCTGCTCGGACGCATCAAGGGCGTCGACGGCATCAAGACCGGTTACACCCGCGCCTCCGGTTACAATCTGGTCTCCTCGGTCTCGGATGGCGATCGGCGCATCGTAGCGGTGGTCATGGGCGGCAGGTCCGGCGGCAGCCGCGACAGCCAGATGGCCGGGTTGATCAATGCCTACATGCCGAAGGCGTCGTCGCGCGGCGGCGGCGTGCTGATTGCCAAGGCTAGCGGCGGCAATCCGATTTCAGCCTTGGCCAAGGTGCTTTTACCGAAGCATGACGCTCCGACACCGGACAGTAAGCCGGACGACGATGCCGTTGCCTCCCTTGTCGAGGAAAATGCGCCCGTCGTTGAAGAAACCACTCCGGTCGTTCAGGCCAAGAGGGTCAAGACGACGGCCGTGGCGACAGTGGACGATGTGGCGACAGCCCGGGTCGCCGCAGCCTATGCCGAACCGGCGCCAGAGGTCGATCCGGTCAGCACGGCATCGGTGCCATCCGGCTGGGCAATACAGGTCGCCTCTTCGCCAAAACAGGCCGAAGCGAAGGCTTTCCTCGACAAGGCGACGAAGCAGGCGCCCTCCGTTCTGGCCGATGCCTCCGGTTTCACCGTCGCCTTCGACAAGGACGGCGTCACCTACTACCGCGCCCGGTTCGGTGGTTTCGGTTCGAAGACCGCTGCCTGGAAGGCCTGCAACGCTTTGAAAAAGAAGAAGATCGAGTGCTACGCCGTCCAGCAGTAAGCGGCGCGCGAAAAACGATATCTTTCCCGAAAGTTCTGCGTCGAAGGAGACTAGTTGTGATTGGAGAGCAAGACGTCCTTGGCTTCATTGATCCGCGCCGCCAGGAAAGACGTGCCACCGATATCGGGGTGCAGGCGCTGCATCAGGCGGCGGTGCGCCTTGCGGACATCCGCCGCGGCAGCCCCCGCTTCAAGACCAAGGATCTTGTAGGCCTCCTCCTTAGTCATGGCGCCAGAACCTGGCGCAACACCCAGCCCTTCGCCACCATTCGCATCAGCGTCTTTGCGCCAGATGGGAAATCTGCCGTCAAGATACGTCTCTAGCAATTGGCGGCTCTCCGGATCGCCGGAGAGTTCGCGATACAGTTGCTGCAATTCGGCAAGCCCCATCGAGCCAAGCATCTTGCCTTCATGGCGCCCGGCCAGCACAAGGCCTTCGAGGCCGCCGGTATCGTGATCGAGTTCCATCTCAAGCGCCGCGGTACGAACTGTCGAACGCTTGCCTGGTGCCAGTTTGGCTGCCGGCCGATTCATGCGCATGGAGCCGTACCAGGCGAGCGCAGCCGACAGGATCAAGCCGCCGATGCCCTCGCGCCCGACCAGCAGCACGGCGACGCCGACCAGCCCGAGCAGCACAGGTCCAAGCGTTCTCATGCCGCCTGCAAGCTTCGCCGGATCGGCGCGCAGGAAGATGGTGAGCGTGCCGAGAAGCACTAGAAGCAATGCTACAAAAGCGATAATTGCGCCCATCAGTTTCCGCCGCCCCGCATATGCTCGATCATCAGCCGGTCCTCCGGCCTGCCCCGGGCCTCCAGTGCTTTCAGCCCGCCGGTCGCAAACACGGCGACGGACGAAAGCAGGCCGGCCAAGGTTGCGGCAGCCCGTCGATCGAACCGGAACCAGGCCCCTTTCGACAGCCGCGCAATTTCCTTGAACGCCTTTTCCGCAGCGGCATCATGACCCTCCTGAAAGACGAAGACAGGAACGCCGTGCAGACCGAGGCTGCCGGCCTTTTCGGCCAGATCATCTATGCTTTCTTCCATCGCGTCGCCGATATAGACCAGCGCGTTGACCTTGGCCGCCGCCGTCTGTTTCAGCGCATGGGCGAGCACCTTGCCGATCTGGGTATGGCCGCTGCGGCAGTCGATGCGCGTCATCAACTGTTTCAGAGCTTCGGTATCGGTAACGAATGCGGAGGAGCGGCACTCGCCAAGGCCGCGAAAATAGACAAGTTGAACCTTGAGCGCCCCGGCCTTGCCGACGGCGTCGAACATCTCGGCCTGCAGCGCACAGGCGAGATCCCAGGTCGGCTGGCGGCTCATCGTCGCGTCAAGCGACAGGATCAGCCTGCCTGAACCGGTGGCGGATGCAGCGAGCGTCCTTGCCTGACGGAGAAACGCGTCGATCTCGCCGGTGCTCGATTGAGACTCGACCGGCGCAGGATTGGCCTTTGCAGGCACGGGCTGCTTCTTGTCGCTCATGACATTCAAGATGTGGCGTTGTTCCCCGGCTTGCAAGCCCAGATGAGGCGACCTGGAGGACCGGTGATGATGGCAACTGCGGACAAGCGCTTCGGCTGGTGGTCTTGGCGTTGCGTTTCTTGGCGTCAGAGCAGGCCGAGATCGGCAAGCTCACGCCTGAGCTTCGGCGGCATCTCGATCAGCCCGGCTTTGCCCTTGCCGAGATCGGCCGGCGCGTCCGCCTGCTTCAGGTAGCGCCACCCCTGGAATGCACGGCGCGGTTGCCAGTCAGTGCGCACGACCTCGGGATCGAGGATCAGATGGCAACGGCCGATGCCCTCGTCATCGGTGAAGGGCCGGATTTCGGTGATCAGCTGGCGGCATTGGACATTGCCCTTGATCACCCAGTAGAGCGAGCCGCCGTCGGTAATCTCGGCGCCGCGTGTCGGCACCATGCGGGTGGTGTGGTAGTGCTCGGCCGGTTCGCCGGCGCGGCGCCGCTCGTCGAGACGGAAGGCAATCCACTCTTCCAGATCCTCGACGCTGTCACAGCCGACGCAAAGCTTTATGAGATTGAGAGACATCGTTTAAGGTTTAGTCCAGCACGCGAACGCGTCAACGGCCTGATCGACTTCTCCACAGTGGTGGTCCGGGCCCCAGATTGGCGCTCAGCACTCCACGACATTGACGGCCAATCCGCCAAGGCTGGTTTCCTTGTACTTTTCGTTCATGTCGAGCCCGGTCTGGCGCATCGTCTCGATCGCGGCATCGAGCGGCACGAAATGAACGCCGTCGCCCTTGATCGCCAGCGAAGCGGCGGTCACCGCCTTGACGGCACCAAGCGCGTTGCGCTCGATACACGGTACCTGCACCAGGCCGCCGACCGGATCGCAGGTCATGCCGAGATGATGTTCCAACGCGATCTCGGCAGCGTTCTCGACCTGCTCGGGCGTGCCGCCCATGACGGCGCACAATCCCGCCGCAGCCATTGCCGAAGCCGAACCGACCTCGCCCTGGCAGCCGACTTCCGCCCCCGAGATCGAAGCATTGGTTTTGATGATGCCGCCGACGGCCGCCGCCGTCAGCAGGAAATCGCGAATGCTGGGCTGGTCGGCTTCGGGATGGAAATGCAACCAGTAGCGCAGCACTGCGGGCAGAGTGCCGGCCGCCCCATTGGTTGGCGCGGTGACCACACGGCCGCCGGCGGCGTTCTCCTCATTGACCGCCATCGCATAGATCGACAGCCAGTCATTGGCGAGCAGCGGGTTGGGCCGATTCTGCTGCCATTGCTCCTGCAGCTTGTCGTGCAGCATCCGGGCGCGGCGGCGCACCTTCAGTCCGCCCGGCATGATGCCGTCTTGCGACAGGCCACGCTCGATGCAGCCCTTCATGGCGCTCCAGATGCCGTCGAGGCCGGCGTCGAGCTCCTCGCGCGACATCTGCTTCTCCTCGTTGACGCGCTTCATCTCGGCAATGGAAAGCCCGCTTTTTGCTGCCATCGATAGCATTTCGACGGCATTCTTGAACGGATACGGAACCTTCTTGCCTTCGGTTGTCGCCGAGCCCCTTGCTTTCATCCGCTGCAGTTCCTCCTCGGACACTACGAAGCCGCCGCCGATCGAATAATAGACGCGCCTCAGCAGCAACCGATCGCCGGCATCATAGGCCGAGAAGGCCATGCCGTTGGCGTGACCCGGCAGCGGCGTCTTGCGATCCAGCACAAGATCCGTTGCCGGGTCGAAACGATAGGACGGATGGCCGGGCGGCGAAATCCGCTTCTCGGCGGCGATGCGAGCGACGATGCCGTCCGCCTGGTCGGGATCCACCGTCTGCGGCGTCTGGCCGGCGAGGCCGAGCACCACGGCACGATCGGAGCCATGGCCGATGCCGGTATAGGCGAGCGAGCCATGCAGGCTGGCCGCGATCCGGTCGACCTTGGCGCCGGCCGGGCGCGGCCAGTCGTCTCCCGCAATCTCGTCGAGAAACCGCCGCGCAGCCGTCATCGGCCCCATCGTGTGCGAACTCGATGGGCCGATGCCGATCTTGAACAAGTCGAAAACCGAAAGGAACACGTGGGCGTTTTCTCCTGGGACCCTGTTGAGGTCTACATATAGGAATTCCCATGATGTTTTCCGCTGTTTTAAGGACCGCGGCGCTGCGCCTGCCGACCTTGTTTGCTCCGGCAGCGACATTCCAGCTTCGGCCATCGAAGCGTTACCGCCGCCTGTGGTAAAAGCAATGCATGAGCGATTCCTTTCATCTATCGACGGCCGACCTTGCGGCGCTGGGGTTCTTCCTTGCCGCGTGGGTACTGCATACGCTCGCCGCCGACGGAATGCTGGTCAGCCGCATGTCGCTGACGAGGGCGATGAACGCGCAGCGCGAGACCTGGATGCGGACCATGGCCGAACGCGAGATCCGCATCGTCGACACCGCTATCATGAGCGGCCTGCAACAGGGGACCGCCTTCTTTGCCTCCAGTTCGCTGATTGCGATCGGCGGCTGTTTTGCCCTGCTCGGCGCCTCCGATCAGGTTCTGACCGTGCTGAGCGACCTGCCGTTTGGCGCCACGTCCTCACGCGCGGCCTTCCAGACGAAGGTGTTCGGGCTGGTGCTGATCCTGGCCTTTTCCTTCTTCAAGTTTGGCTGGGCTTACCGGCTGTTCAACTATTGCTCGATCCTGATCGGCGCCGTGCCGATCCCACATGGCGAGGCGTCGCGCAATTCGGTCACCGAAACGGCGGTGTGGCGTGCCGCGCGGATGAACATGCTGGCCGGAAAGCATTTCAATTCCGGCCTGCGCGGCGTGTTCTTCTCGATCGGCTATCTCGGTTGGTTCGTCGATCCCACTGTCTTCGTGCTTTCGACGCTGCTGCTTCTGGCGGTACTGGTGCGCCGCCAGTTTTTTTCGGCGGCGCGGCAGGCGGTGCTCGGTCAGCCGCCCGGTCCGGGAAAAGGCCGATCGATGCGGCCCGACAGCCAATAGGCGGTGAGCCCAATCCATTCGCGGATCGCAACAGTGGTGACCTCCAGCCAGTCGCCGGGATAGGGCAAGGTGCCGATGCTTTCCCTGCCGGAGGTGCGATAGTCGACCGGCCACGGAACGGTCGAAAAGCCGGCTTTGTCGAACAGCGCCTTGGCGCGTGGCATATGGAAGGCCGAGGTCACCAGCAACCAGGTCTCGCCCGGTTTCGGCGTCACCAGTTCCCTGGTGAAGACAGCATTCTCGTAGGTGTTGCGGGATTTGTTCTCGAGGATCAGCCGATCGGCCGCCACCCCGAAAGCGGCAAAAAGACGCGGCGCGGTATCTGCATCGCCTTCGCCGCCGCGGAACGTTTCGATGCTGCCACCGGAGATAACGACTTTCGCTGTCGGAAACCGCCGCGCCAGCACGGCAGCCTCGACCATCCGGTCGCCGCTGGCGTTCATTTCATAGCCGCCACGCACCAGATTGACGGCGCCATCCAGACTGCCGCCAAGCACGATGATACCGTCAACCTTTTCCGGCAGCGGCGGCCTGGGGAAGCGCTCCTCCAGCGGATTGAGCATCATGGGTCCGAGCGGGCTCCATGTCGAAACAACAAGGATGAGGAACGCAAGAGTGCTGCCGGCGGTCGCCAACCGTCGCCGCCCGAACATCGCCGCGACCAGCCCCGCCAGCAGCAGAAAGATCGCGAGATTCAACGGCTCGACGAAGAACCCGAGAACCTTGGAGACATAGAAGAACATCCCTCACCCCCTCCGATGAGAAACGATCCTACCACCATTTTTCCGGCTGAAATGTGCCGGCCGCCTGTTCGATGACATGGGCGGTCTGGAACAGCGTTCCCTCGTCGAAGGGCCGGCCGATCAGCTGCAGGCCGAGCGGCAGCCCCTTGGCGTCGAGCCCGGCCGGAACCGCTATGCCGGGCAGGCCGGCCATGTTCACCGTCACCGTAAAGATGTCGTTGAGATACATCTTGACCGGGTCGGCGGCCATGTCCTCGTCGGCGATGCCGAAGGCGGCGGACGGAGTTGCCGGCGTCAGGATGACGTCGACGCCTGCGGCAAACACATTTTCGAAATCACGCTTGATCAGGGTTCGAACCTTCTGCGCCTGCAGATAGTAGGCATCGTAGTACCCGGCGGAAAGCACATAGGTGCCGATCATGATGCGGCGCTTGACCTCGCGCCCGAAGCCGGCAGCGCGGGTCTTTTCATACATGTCGACAATGTCCTTGCCGGGCACGCGCAAGCCATAGCGGACGCCGTCGTAACGGGCGAGGTTGGACGAGGCTTCGGCCGGCGCCACGATGTAATAGGCCGGCAGCGCGTATTTCGTGTGCGGCAGCGAGATATCGACGATCTCGGCACCGGCATCCCTCAGCCAGGCAATGCCTTTCTGCCACAGCGCCTCGATCTCCGCGGGCATGTCGTCGACACGATATTCCTTTGGAATGCCGACCTTCATGCCTTTGATCGGGCGGCCGATCGCCGCCTCGTAGTCCGGCACTCGCAGGTCGACGGACGTCGTATCCTTCGGGTCGACCGAAGCCATCGACTTCAACAGGATCGCGGCGTCGCGTACGTCGCGCGCGATCGGCCCGGCCTGGTCGAGCGACGAGGCGAAGGCAACGATGCCCCAGCGCGAACAGCGGCCATAGGTCGGCTTGATGCCGACCGTGCCGGTGAAGGCGGCGGGCTGGCGGATCGAGCCGCCGGTGTCGGTGGCGGTGGCGCCTGCGCACAGGAAGGCCGAGACCGCTGATGCAGAGCCACCGGACGAACCGCCCGGCACCAGTTGGGCATTGTCCAACGTGCGCGCGGTCCTGGTGCCGCCCGCCGAAACGAAGCCGCCCTCGCCCTGATGCGTCGTCGGCATCACCACCGTGTCGAGGCGCGAACGCCGCCACGGGTTGATGACGGGCCCGTAATACGAGGTCTCGTTGGACGAGCCCATGGCAAACTCGTCCATGTTGAGCTTGCCGAGCATGACGGCGCCATCCGCCCACAGGTTGGCGGTGATAGTCGATTCATAGCGCGGCTTGAAGCCATCCAGCACATGGCTGCAGGCTTGGGTGTGGACACCTTCGGTGCCGAACAAATCCTTGATGCCGAGCGGGATACCCTCGAGCGACCCGCCCTCGCCCTTGGCCAGTTTCGCGTCGGAGGCCTTGGCCATGTCGCGCGCCTTGTCGTCGGTAACCACGACGTAGGCATTGAGCGCCGGATTGGCTCGCTCGATCGCCGATAGATATGCTTCGGTGATTTCGGTGGCGGTGATCTCCCTGGAACGCAATTTGGCGCGGGCCTGCGAAATCGTCAGCTGGGTCAGGTCGCTCATCAGGCAAGGCTCTTTTCGTAAAACACCGACCACTCGGAATCGGGATAATCCAGTACCGGGCCGCAGCGCGAAAAACCGGCGCGTTCGTAGACGGTCCAGGCGGCGGGATGACGGTCGCCCGTCTCCAGCACCAGACGCTTAAGCCCTTCTTGGCGCGCCAGCGCCTCGATACGCTCGACAATCTTCGCGCCGATCTTGCAGCCGCGATGCGAAGGTCGCGTATACATGCGCTTGACCTCGCCTACGACGGCATCGTGGCGCTTCAGTGCGCCGCAACCGATGGCAAGGCCGTTGTCGCGGGCGATGAAGACGGTCGTGTCGCGGTCCGCCATCTGCTCGACTGTCAAATGGTAGCAATGCTCCGGCGGCGTCAGCTCCAGCAATGTGGCATTGAGCTCCTCGACCAGCCCGCGCACATCGTCCTGCAGCGGCGTCTCCGCGGCGATCTCGATTGCCATCGGCCAGCTACTCCACGACCTTCGGCACAAGGAAGAAATTCTCTTCGGTCGCCGGCGCGTTGGCGACGATGTCGGCTGCCTTGCCGCCGTCGGTAACGACGTCCTGGCGCTTTTTCATTGCCATCGGCGTGACCGAGGTCATCGGCTCGACGCCGGAAACATCGACCTCGTTCAACTGCTCGACAAAGCCCAAAATGGCGTTCAATTCGCCGGTCATGCGCTCTGCATCCTCCTCGCTCACCGCAATACGGGCAAGATGCGCGACGCGCTTCACGGTTTTAATATCAACGGACATGTTCGTGCCTCGGGGAAAACCAGCGCTATAGCGGCGCAGCGCGTGCCGCGCAACATGCATCGTGCCGACAACTGCCCTATGGCATCGCGACGCCATCGCAGAGGAAATAACTGCCGCCGTTGCCGCTCTGCTCGCCTTCGTCGGTGGCAGGCCGAACCGATACCAGGTCGATCTGCTTCGGGCTCATCTGTGTCAGTGAGAGCACATCCGGAAAGACGTAGCCCGGCTCCTGGCATATGGCGGTCACCGCCCAGCTTGGTGAACGTGTCGCTTTGGTGATTTGCAGGAATTCACAATTATATTCGATGCTTTCCAGGCCATTTGCCGACAGCACGATATTGCCGCCCTCGATCACCGTCTGCAGCGTATCCTTTTTGGCCTGCGCGCAGAGGTCCTCCGATTGCAGATAGATGCCCTCGATGAAATCCTCCGCCGCCAGCGCCGGCGACGCGGCAACCAGCATGGAAATGCAAAGAGAATTTCTCAAGCGCATCGTATCGTTCCGGATCAGCTTTCTTTACAGCGTAATCGTCTCGCCGATCTTCGGCAACGCCACTTTCACGCCCGATCCGTCCAGCCCGGCCACGAATTTGTCGGCGGTCTGGTCGATCATCGGAAACGTGCCGAAGTGGGCGGGAACGACGGTCTCGAACTTGAAGAAACGCTGGCAGGCAAGGGCTGCTACCGCCCCACCCATGGTGAAGCGGTCGCCGATCGGCACGATGCCGATCTTCGGTTCATGCAATTCGTTGATCAGCGCCATGTCGGAAAAAATGTCGGTGTCGCCCATATGATAAAGCGTCTGGTCCTCGGGGAAGTGCAGGACGAGCCCACCCGGATTGCCGAGATAGGTATTCTGGCCGCCCTCGCCCGAAAAGGACGATGAGTGCAGGGCCTGAACGAAGGTGGTGGTGAAGCCGCCGCAATCGACCGTACCGCCGATATTGCCGGGATTGATCTGCTTGTCACCGACGCCCTTGCCGACCAGGTACATGCAAATCTCGAAATTGGCGACCAGCATCGCGCCGGTCTTCTTGAGCACTTCGATGGCGCCGCTGATGTGGTCGCTGTGGCCATGGGTGAGCAACACGTGCGTGACCCCTTCGGCCGGCCCTTCCCAGCCGCCTGTCCATGACGGATTGCCGACCAGATAGGGGTCAATGAGGATTTTCGCGCCTTCGATTTCAATTCGGAATGCCGAATGTCCGTACCAGGTCAGTTTCATCAATGCTTTCCTCGATTTTTGCTTCGGTAGAGGATAGAACGCCGACGGCGAAATTAAAGTGCCACGCACGCTTTGCGCGTATAGGACGTGCGGTGTCGCGGTCAAAGGAAAAGCCGTTGGGCATCATCACCATCGAAGAGTTGCCGGCCCGGCTCGGCGGCGGCAAGACCCTGGCCGGTCTCGACCTCGGCGACAAGACGATCGGCGTCGCGGTTTCCGACCGCGGCTTGTCCTTCGCGCACCCGCGCCCTGTCATCATGCGCAGAAAATTCTCGCTCGATGCCGCAGTGCTGCTCGCTCTGCTACAGAAGGAAAATGCCGGCGCCGTGGTGATCGGCCTCCCCATCAACATGGACGGCTCGGAAGGCCCGCGCGCCCAAAAATCCCGCGCTTTCGTCCGCAACATGGCTGGATTGACCGATCTGCCCTTCCTCTTTTGGGACGAAAGGCTGTCGACGGTGGCGGCCGAGCGGACGCTGATCGAGATGGATTTTTCCCGCAAGAAACGCGCCGGCAAGATCGATTCGGCGGCAGCCGCATTTATCCTGCAGGGCGTTCTCGACCGCCTTCAGGCGCTCGGCGTCGATGCCTGGTCGAAATAGCGGTTGCGCATCGCCGTGATCCAGCCGCCAATTGCCTTGCGGCGGCGAAATGCCCAGAACGCCATCAGCAGCAGCCCGTCGAATACGCAAGCTTGCGCCACCATGCCCGGAATAAGCGCCGGATCGACGCCCAACATCTGTCCATAGAGTTGGAAGACGAGATCGTGCAATTGGCGGCTCAGCATGACATAGCCGAAATTGATGTCGTTGAGCGACAGAAAGAACCAGCCCCAAAACAAGAGGAGCGGAGCCGCCCACAGCGCGAACAAGGTGCGCATCAGCGGTCATCCCTCGAATCCAGCCGGCCGGAAATGCGGGCAAGCGAGGAATTATGCGCCGCTGCCTTGGCCATGACATGCGCGGCCGCTCGGATTTCGCCGGTTCCGGGAACTGCCGCGGCAACGGCCGACCGCCGCTCGGCGAGCATCGCGACATAGGACGCCAGAAGTGCCGCCAATTGCACCGCGACAACCATGAACAGCCCATTGATGCCTTGCGCGGCGCCGCCGATGACTATCAGCGACAGCACGCCCAAGGCGGAGATGAAGGCGATCCGCACGACGCTGTCGGCCGGATCCGAGTTGGTCGTGTCGCTGGTCAGTGCTTCAACAAAGGCCCAGCAGAACAGCACCGCGACGACAAGCAGTGCCACGGCGAGCGGCGCCACGACGACGGCGTTTTCGAGATCGGCAAATCGAGTGTTCTGGACGGGAACGCCCAGCACGCCAAGGGCAGTCGCCACGCCTCGATTCCCGTCGATGCAGATGAACGCCAGCAGGGCGAAAACGGCCGCCCAATGCAATGCCAGAAAAGAGCTCAGAATATGCCGCATGACGCTCCTGCTTCGCAGGGCAAAGCCGCTCAAGCTGAACAATCCTTGCCTTAACCATAACAGTGGGCTTTGCCACCGGCCGCCGCAATGGAAACCATTCGTTAAGGTTAACGGCCATCCACAGGGTCGCGAGAGCGGCAGCGAATAGGGCGACGGCCCTTAGTTGATCGGCGGGTAGAGCGTATCGATGATCATGCGCGCATCATGGCGCGAATCGATCATGCCATAGGTATTGCGCCACTGGCCGGCGAGGCGCGTTTCGACGAAGGCGTCGGCGATCCGCCCTGCCCCCAGCCTGCGAAGCTCTGCCGCCGCCGCCGACAATGCCAATTGCTCGGTCAAGAGCCGCGCCGAGCCCTCGTCGGTTGCTGCGACCTGCATTGCCGCCTTGAGCACGCCGACGGTGCCGCGTCCGCCGGCGCCGAGATCGCGGTCGATGCCGGCCAACACGTCGTCGAACAGGCCTGGCGCGCGGCCGAGCACGCGCAACACGTCGAGCGCCATGACATTGCCTGAACCTTCCCAGATCGCGTTGACCGGAGCTTCGCGATAGTAGCGGGCGAGCGGTCCCTCCTCGACATAGCCATTGCCGCCGAGGCACTCCATCGCTTCATAGAGCAGCGGCGGCGCAATCTTGCAGACCCAGTATTTGACCACCGGCGTCATGGCGCGGGCGAAGGCCGCCTCGCCGCGGTCGCCGGCCGCCTCGTCGAAGGAGCGCGCCAGCCGGAACGACAGCGCGGTAGCGGCGGCAACGTCGAGCGCCATATCGGCCAGCACACGCTGCATCAGCGGCTGCTCGATCAGATTGGTTCCAAACACCTTGCGGTGGCGCGTGTGGTGGACGGCCTCGGCCAGTCCGGCCCGCATGATCGCCGACGAGGCGATGGCACAGTCGAGCCGCGTCAGGGTTACCATGTCCATGATCGTCTTCACGCCGGCGCCGGGCTCGCCGACCATCTCGCCGATGGCATTGACGAATTCCACCTCCGACGAGGCGTTGGATCGATTGCCGAGCTTGTCCTTCAGCCGTTGAAAACGGAAGCCGTTGCCGGATCCGTCGCCGAGCAAGCGGGGCACGAGAAAGCATGACAGTCCCTCCGGCACCTGTCCGAGCACCAGGAAAGCATCCGACATCGGCGCCGACATGAACCATTTGTGGCCGGTCAGGCGATAAAACCCGCTGCCGGCGCGCTCGGCCCTGGTGACGTTGGCACGGACATCGGTGCCGCCTTGCTTCTCGGTCATGCCCATGCCGAGTGTCAGCCCGGCTTTTTCGACCGGAGGCTTTTGGCTTTGATCGTATTTGCGCGTCGTCACCCGAGGCGCCCATTCGCGAAACAGCTTCGGGCTGGCCATCAGCGCTGCCAGCGAAGCGCTGGTCATCGTGATCGGGCAGAGATGTCCGGTCTCGAGCTCAGCCGTGAGGTAAAAGCGTGCAGCGCGCACCTGGTGGCGGCGGCCGATCTCGGCGTCGCCATTCTCCCAGACCGATGAATGCAGCCCGTTGGCAACAGAGCGGCGCATGAGCGCGTGATAGGCGGGATGGAACTCGACCTGGTCGATGCGCCGGCCCTGGCGGTCATGGGTCCTGAGCTTCGGCGTCTCGACATTGGCAAGACGGGCCAGTTCCTGCGCCTCATGGGTCAGAACGAAACGACCAAGCCCGTCGAGGTCCTTGCGGACCGGATCGGAAAAGCGCTCGGCAAGCTGGATCAGCAACGGATCGCCCCGCCAGGCGTTGCCGCCGGCCAGCGGCGGCGGCTGGTTGGTCACGTCGTCAGTCACGCTTCGTCCTTATCACCTGAAGGCTGCGAATCCAAAGCCAAGGCGGTTTATAGCCTATGGCCAGCGGCGCGCGACGAAAATACCGGGGAGAACCAATCCAATCCCAAGCCGGTGCTTGCAGCCGCGAGGCCTCCCCCCTATAGCAGCGACTTGAGATGACCGACGCATCGTCCCTGCCACTTTATCCCCACCGCCATCTTCTGGGCATCCGCGATCTTTCCCCCGCCGATATCGAGCTACTGCTCGACCGGGCGGACCGGGCCGTTGCCATCTCGCGGCAGTCTGACAAGAAGACATCGACGCTGCGCGGCCGCACCCAGATCAATCTCTTCTACGAAGCCTCGACCCGTACGCAATCGTCATTCGAGCTGGCCGGCAAACGGCTCGGCGCCGACGTCATGAACATGTCCGTAGCGAGCTCTTCGGTGAAAAAGGGCGAGACGCTGATCGATACGGCGATGACGCTGAACGCCATGCGTCCCGACATATTGATCATCCGCCATCAATCGGCCGGCGCGGCAGCACTTCTTGCCCAAAAGGTCGGCTGCTCGGTGGTCAACGCCGGCGACGGCGCCCATGAGCACCCTACCCAGGCGCTGCTCGACGCACTGACCATCCGCCGCGCCAAGGGTCCGCTGTCGAAGCTGATCGTGGCGATCTGCGGCGACATCCTGCATTCGCGCGTGGCCCGCTCCAACATCATCCTGCTCAACGCGCTTGGTGCCCAGGTCCGGGTCGTAGCCCCTTCGACACTTTTGCCCGCCGGCATCGAGAAGATGGGCGTCATCGTTACCCGCTCGATGGCCGAGGGTCTGAAGGACGCCGACGTGGTGATGATGCTGCGCCTGCAGCGCGAACGCATGGAAGGCGCTTTCGTACCGTCGGTGCGCGAATATTTCCGCTATTTCGGCCTCGACGCCGAGAAGCTGAAGGCGGCCAAGGACGGTGCGCTGGTCATGCATCCCGGCCCGATGAACCGCGGCGTCGAGATCGCCTCGGCGATCGCCGACGGCCCGCAAAGCGTCATCCAGGAACAGGTTGAGATGGGCGTCGCCGTGCGTATGGCGGTGATGGAAGCGCTGCTCGACCCCCGTCGAAACCACGAGGGCCGCGGCTGATGGGCATAACGGTCTTCAGCCGAGCCCGCATCGTCGACCCGTCGCGCGGCATCGATGAGGTCGGCACCGTCATCGTCGAAGGCCGCAGAATCGTTGCGGCCGGCAAGGCGGCCTTGAACCAGGGCGCGCCCGAAGGCGCCACGATCATCGACTGCGCCGGCAAGACCATCCTCCCCGGCCTGATCGATGCGCGTGTCTTCATCGGCGAACCGGGCGGCGAACACCGCGAAACCATCGCTTCGGCGAGCATCGCTGCGGCGGCCGGCGGTGTCACCTCAGTCGTCATGATGCCCGATACCGACCCGGTGATCGACAACGTCGCATTGGTCGAGTTCGTGCTGCGCACCGCCAAGGACACCGCAATCGTCAACATCTTTCCGGCAGCAGCGATCACCAAGGGGCTGGAAGGCCGCGAGATGACCGAATTCGGCCTGCTGCGCGAGGCCGGCGCGGTCGCCTTCACCGACGGCCGGCATTCTATCGCCAGCGCGCTGGTGATGCGCCGCGCGCTGACCTATGCGCGCGATTTCGGTGGCGTCATCGCGCATGAAACCCAAGACGCCGACCTCGCTTCGGCCGGTGTGATGAACGAAGGCCTTTACGCAAGCTGGCTTGGCCTTGCCGGCATTCCGCGCGAAGCCGAATCGATCCCCCTGGAGCGCGATCTCGCGTTGGCTCGCCTGACCGGCGGCGCCTATCACGCTGCCAAGATTTCGACGGCTATGGCGGCAAACGCGGTAGCGCGCGCAAAGGCCGATGGCGCCAACGTCACCTCAGGCGTGTCGATCCACAATCTGTCGCTCAACGAGAACGATGTCGGCGAGTACCGCACCTTCTTCCGGCTGACGCCGCCGCTGCGCGCCGAGGAAGACCGGCTGGCGATGATCGAGGCGATCAAGGACGGCACCATCGACCTCATCGTCTCCTCGCACGACCCGCAGGACGTCGACACCAAGCGCCTGCCCTTCGCCGATGCCGCGGCAGGCGCCATCGGGCTGGAAACATTATTGGGCGCAGCGCTGCGGCTCTATCACAATGGCGACGTGACGCTGCTCCGGCTGGTCGAGACACTGTCGACCGCGCCGGCAAGATTGTTCGGCCTGCCCGGCGGCACGCTGAAACCGGGGGCATTGGCCGACCTTGCGCTCGTCGATCTGGACGAACCATGGGTCGTCAGCGAGAGCGGCATCCGCTCACGCTCGAAAAACACCTGTTTCGAAGGCGCGCGACTGCAAGGCAAGGTCTTGCAAACGATAGTGGCGGGCCGCACAGTGTTTTCGGCGTAGGACGAAAACAGGCGTCACGCCTTAAAATCCGCTCAGCCAAGGAAAGTTCGGGGGAACAATGGCTTACAGTCCCGTCTTGGCATTGGTGTTCGGCTATCTTCTCGGCTCGATCCCGTTTGGCCTGCTGATCACCCGTGCCGCCGGCCTCGGCGACGTGCGCAACATCGGCTCCGGCAACATCGGCGCCACCAACGTGCTGCGCACCGGCAACAAGAGCTTGGCCGCGGCCACACTTCTGCTCGATGCGCTGAAGGGCACCGCGGCGGTGCTGATCGCCGGCCGATTTGCGCCCGAGCTCGGACTTTGGGCCGGCTTCGGCGCGTTTTTAGGTCATCTTTTTCCGATCTGGCTCGGCTTCAAGGGCGGCAAGGGTGTCGCCACTTACCTTGGCGTGCTGATCGGCCTTGCCTGGCAGGTGGCGCTGATCTTCGCCGTCGTCTGGCTGGCGGTGGCCTTCCTGTTCCGTTTCTCCTCGCTTGCGGCACTGACCGCAGCGGTGGTCGTGCCCGTAGCCCTGTATTTCCTGAGCACGCAGCAGATTGCCGGGCTTTTCGCGGCGATGAGCCTCATCGTCATCGTAAAGCACCGCGCCAACATTGCTCGGCTGCTTGCCGGCACCGAGGGTAAGATCGGGGCCAAGGAGTGAGCGAGCCCGACGCCGGGCCGCGCCTCAGCGACCGGCAGCGGCTGAGCTGGCTTCGTCTAATCCGCACGCCGAATGTCGGCCCGGCTTCCTTTCGCGACCTGATCAACCGGTTCGGTTCGGCCGAAGCAGCGTTATCGATGCTGCCCGAGCTGATGATTTCGGGTGGCGCCAAAAAAATCGTCCGCATCCCGTCCATTGCGGAGGCCGAGGCCGAGCTGGAGACGGCCCGGCGGGCCGGCGCCCGTTTCGTCGGCATCGGCGAGGCGGATTATCCGCCGCTGATGAAAAGCATGGATCATCCGCCGCCGCTGCTTGCGGTCAAGGGCAATAGCGCGGTGTTCCGCTTGCCAGCGGTCGCCATCGTCGGCGCTCGCAACGCATCGCTGGCCGGCATCAAGATGGCGCGGATGCTGGCGGCGGACCTTGGCCGTGACGGCTATGGCATCGTCTCCGGTTTGGCGCGCGGCATCGATACGGCCGCGCACCAGGGCAGCCTTTCGACCGGCACGATCGGCGTGCTCGCCGGCGGCCTCGATTTGCCCTACCCGCCCGAAAATGCCGGCCTGTGCGACGAGATCGCCGAGCGCGGTGGCGCCATCATCTCCGAAATGCCGTTTGGCTGGCAGCCGCGCGCACAGGATTTTCCGCGCCGCAACCGGCTCGTCGCCGGCGCTGCATTGGGATTGGTGGTGGTCGAGGCCGCACAGCGCTCCGGCTCGCTGATCAGCGCCCGGCTGGCGGGCGAGATGGGCCGCCTGGTCTTCGCCGTTCCCGGTTCGCCGCTCGATCCGCGCGCCGCCGGCACCAATGGCCTGCTCAAGGATGGCGCCACCCTTGTGACCGAGGCCGCCGATGTCACCAGTGCGATCGCGCCGCTGGTCGGCGACTGGGCGCCAAGGACATTGCCGCTTGAAGAGCCGCCCGACTTTTCGGCAACACCGCCGCCGCGCGAGGACGACCGCGACCGCGTCGTTGAGGCGCTCGGCCCGACGCCAGTAGCAGTGGACGAGATCATCCGCCACACCGGCCTGCATCCCGCCCAAGTGTTCATGGTGCTGCTGGAGCTCGACCTAGCCGGCCGGCTCGAACGCCATGCCGGCGGCAACGTCTCGCTGATTTGACGAGAGCTTTTGCATGTCCCGGCAAGCAATTCCGCTGTGATCCCGATGGCCGATCCGAGCAACAAACCAAAGCAGACGCTGTTCGCTCGTACGACGACCCTTGTCTGGTCAGCGCTGAGCGTCATGCTGGCGCTGCAATGGTCGATGGATCTCGGCATGCTGGGTTTTCCCGACGGCTACATAACGCCCTTCGCAAGAGCGACCAGCACACTTCTGGGCATTCTGACGGCAGCCTGCATGGCCCAGGGTCTCTACTTCTTCCTGGCCGGCGTGTTCGACAGGAAGGTAAGCGCCGTCGGTCTTTGCCTGCAAATCCTTGCCGCAGCGGTTCTCACCGTGTTGCCAGTGCTTATCGTGAAGGATTGTCCGCATTCACAGCTATGCAGCAGAGCCTATGAGGCACTCACTGGCACGATGATGGATGATGGGGCGGGCGGCTAAGGCCACTGCATGCGTTCGGCACGAGGTTGTCACCCATGTCTTAGGTACAAACTGTTACCTATGTCTCCGGGCCGTACAAAATGAGCGACCCGAGACATAGGTGACGTTTTGTACCGGACACATGGGTAACACTTTTGGCTTTTGGCCGGAGGTGTTGA
>NZ_JBVVQI010000006.1:0-252539 GCF_055811495.1 Mesorhizobium sp. WSM4830
TTGGCCAGCGGTCAAAACCGCATCAACAGGCCGGACATATGGATGCAAGCGATCCGATCAGACCTGAGCCACACCTTGCAAGCAGGGGGCCGTCCACATATGGATCCCAGGGTCTGCGCCGCGTCGCTTCGCTCCTTGCTCCGCCCTGGGATGACGAAGTTGGGGATGCTCCAGCCAGTCCCCGAGGTTTGCGCCCTGCCATCAGGCGGTTCCGCCTGCAACAAGCAGGTCCGGCCAGCTAAAATTCCCGGCTCAGGCCAGATCGATGTCGAGGATCGCCATCGAGAAATTATAATCGCCGTCGTCCTCGTCCTTGAAGACGATGCCGAGGAACTCGTCGCCGACATAGACCTCGGCCGAATCTTCCTTGCGCGGCCGCGCCTTCACTTCGAGTTTGGGGTTCTGGAAGGTGCGCTTGAAATAGGCGTCCAGCTTTCTGATTTCGTCCGGCTTCAACAGTCTTCTCCGATCGTCGCTTGCTCAAGTGCGTCGCGTCTGAATAGACCGATGCGACGCGCTTTAAATCTTGCTTCATGCATGTCGCTATCCCAAAACCGCTGGGCGCTTTTGGGCGACATGCATTGGTGAGCGCGCTTCTGGCACGTCGACAATGGCCATGTAAAGGCAAGCCGGCATAGGGGGCAGGAATTCAGCCCCCTGCCCGAGCACTCAGATGTCGAAGCTGACGACGTGGTCCATCGTCTGCGATGGCAACAGCTGGTCCATCTGGCGCGAGGGCTGGTCGCAGCCGGTCTCGCCGACGACGCGGGCCGGCACGCCGGCAACCGTCTTGTTGTGCGGTACCGGCGACAGCACCACCGAGCCGGCCGCGATCTTCGAGCAATGACCGATCTCGATGTTGCCGAGGATCTTGGCGCCGGCGCCGATCAGCACGCCGTAGCGGATCTTGGGATGGCGGTCGCCACCGGCCTTGCCGGTGCCGCCCAGCGTCACGCCGTGCAGGATCGACACGTCGTCCTCGATCACCGCCGTCTGGCCGACGACGAGGCCGGTGGCGTGGTCGAGGAAGATGCCCTTGCCGATGCGGGCTGCCGGATTGATGTCGGTCTGGAACACCGAGGACGACCGGCTCTGCAGATACAGCGCGAAATCCTGGCGGCCCTGGCTCCACAGCCAATGCGCCAGCCGGTGCGTCTGGATGGCATGAAAACCCTTGAAGTAGAGCACCGGCATGATGAAGCGGTCGCAGGCCGGATCGCGGTCGTAATAAGCCTGGATATCGACGCGCACCGTCGTCGCCCAGTCCTTGTCGTCGGCCGCCATCGCCTTGAACGTCTGGCGGATGAGGTCGGAGCCGATGTCCTGGTGGGCGAGGCGCTCGGCCAGCCGGTGGATAACCGCTTCTTCCAGGTTTTCCTGATTGAGGATGGTCGAATAGAGGAACGCCGCCAGCAGCGGATCGCGGTTGACCGCTTCCATCGCTTCGTCGCGGATCGAACGCCAGATCGGATCTACCGGCTGCACCCTGGTGGGACGGGAAATCGTAACGCTGTTCATCTGATGTCTCCGGCCATCCAATGTCTCGGCCATCCAATGTCTCAGTTCGCGGCTTGCCTATTCTCCGGCCGCACCTATAAGCCAGATCATAGCACGGGTGAACTCAATTTTCCTTAGTGCTTCGTCAAATGGATTTGGTTCGCGGAATTTCAAGCAGCCATGGAAAACGCAACCTTGATGGACGAGACCCTGAAGCGCGAGCTTTCCGCGCTCTACAAGGCCGGGGACCGCCATTATCACAACCTCGGCCACATCGAGACGATGCTGGCGCTAGCCAATGATTACAAGGCGTTGCTGCACGATCCTGAAGCAGTCGAAGCGGCGATCTGGTTCCACGACGCGATCTACGACAGCCGCGCCAAGGACAATGAGGCGAGGAGTGCCGCACTTGCCGAGGAGAAGCTCGCCGGCCGTGCCGACGCACAACGCATCGGCCGCATCGCGGCGATGATCACTGCCACTGCCAGCCACGAATTGCCGCCCCTTGGCGACCAGCATTCCGTTCGTGACGCGGCGCTGTTCCTCGACATGGACCTGGCGATCCTGGGTGCTGCGCCTGACGTGTTCGACGCTTACGAACAGGCGGTCCGCCGCGAATATCAGTGGGTCGAGGAGCCGATGTGGCGGGCCGGCCGTGCCGCTGTGCTAAAGGGCTTCCTCGCCCGTCCGCATATCTTCCATAGCGAGGAGTTCCGCCGGCGCTTCGAAACCCAGGCCCGGCATAACATGGCGCGGTCGCTCAGGGCGCTGGGGTACAGCCCGCGCGGATCGTAGCCCGACGCGTTGCTCGCTTGCGTCCGGGATCTTGGCCCGAGATCACGTGAACGCGCCAAAAGTCGATGCCATTGCCCACAGCATGAACACCCCGGCCGCCACCGACGCGCCGTTGACCACGATGCCAGCCAGGCCGAGCACACGATTGTCGTTTGGGCGCCCAAGCGCCATCAGCCCGAAGACCGCGCCGGTAAGATGTGCCAACGGCCCGGCCAGGAAAAATACCGCAGCGAAGAAGCCGGTCGCACTGTTCTGGAGCAGTGGGGAGGCGTCGCTCGGCATTGCTATCAACGCGGTGATCGCAATCGCCCCTGTCGCCAGTGCGGCCAGCGCTAGAACAACGGACCATTCGCCGAACGTGCTTTTCGTAACGACCCCCGGCAAAGCGGCGTCGCTTCTTCCCCATTGTACCATCGTACCCCCTGCCCTCTTTTTAGCGCGTGGCGGGTTTGAACCGATCCACACGTCGTACCTCATTTATTTCTGTATCGTTGCAAAACCGCTAAGAACCCCAGCTTCAGGCCCAATGGCCGCTTTTGGGGAGCCATCCGTCAAAGCGGATACTCGGCATAAAACTCCAGCACGCGCTGCTTGAAGGTCTTGTCGCCGACCGCCAGCATGTGGTCGCGGCCTTCGATGTGAAACGCCCTGGCGTTCGGCATCAACGCGGCGAGTTCATCCGGCGAGCCGCCGATGTCGTCCTTGGTGCCGACGGCGATCAGCGTCGGCTGGGCAATGTGGGCAAGGTCGGCCTCGCTCAGCAATTCGCGCGACGTGGCGATGCAGGCGGCGAGCGCCCGGCGATCGCTGCGGGTCTGATCGGCGAAGGCGCGGAACGAGCGGCCGCGCGGGTCGCTGGTGCCTGCGGGATCCTCGGCCAGGAGGGCGTCGGCTATCGGATCCCAGTCGCCGACACCGTCGACCATGCCGATGCCGAGCCCACCGAAGACCAGCGTCGCCACCTTGTCCGGGTCGGAGAGCGCCAGGAAGGCCGATATGCGCGCGCCCATCGAATAACCCATGACATGAGCGCGTTCGATGCCGAGATGGTTCAAAAGCGCTGCCGCGTCCGACGCCATTTTTGCAGGCGTGTAGTCGGCTTCGTCATAGCTCTTCGACGACGAGCCATGGCCGCGATTGTCAAAGGCGATGGCACGGTAACCGGCATCGTTCAGCGTCTTGAACCAGCCGGGCGACACCCAGTTGACGTAATGGCTCGAGGCGAAGCCGTGGATCATCAGCACCGGATCGCCCTGCCCCGATGCCGGCTGGCGGTCAAGGAAAGCAAGATCGAAACCGTCATGGGAGAAGAACTGCATCGGCCGAAGATCCTGCCCGTTCAGTCGGAATCGACATTCGGCGCATCGCCCTTGTCGGGCGGCGGCATGGCCGGCCCCGGCGCCGTGCCGATGGCCGGATGGCGCAGCAGGTCGCCGTCCTTAAGGCCCTTTTTGGCGGCGGTGCCTGCCTTGAGCTCGAGCACGAAGCGCACCGGCTCGTCCGGCGAGATGATCGCCTCGGACTGCGGCTCGCCTTGCTTGATCGCCCGGATCCGGCCGTCCTGGCCGACGAAGACCAGGTCGAGCGGCATCGGCGTGTTCTTCATCCAGAAGCTCACATCCTGCGGCGCACCGAAGACGAACAGCATGCCGTGATTGTCGGCCATGTGGCGGCGAAACATCAGGCCAGCCTCGCGCTCGGCGGGCGTGTCGGCGATTTCGACGGAAAAAGAACGCTCGCCGGCCTTCGTCACCGCGACCAGCGGCACCGGATCGACGGGAAGGATCATCGCCTTGCCGTCGGCCGAACTCGGTTGCTGAAAATAGAAGAACGCACTTGCGGCGACGATGAGGAAAATCCCGGCGCAGAGCGCGCCCGCCGTCAGCCGGTTCCTGTGAGCCATATGAAATCCTCGGCCGGAACTAATGCGAGACCGGCAAGGTACCCATATCGGGGTGAATTTCGGCAGCCATAAGGCCTTTGTCGCCGCGTCCGAAGCGGACCAGCACCACCTGGCCCGGCCGGAGTTCGGTGATGCCGTAGCGGCGCAGCGTCTCCATGTGGACGAAAATGTCCTCGGTGCCCTCGCCCCGGGTCAGAAAGCCGAACCCCTTGGTCCGGTTGAACCATTTGACCAGCGCCCGTTCGAGGCCGCTTTCCGGCGTCACCGCGACATGGGTGCGCTGCTCCTGCAGCTCTGCCGGATGCACCGCCGTGGAGACATCCATCGAGAGCACGCGGAAAGCCTGCAGCCCGCGCTCGCCCTGCTTGACCAGGCAGACGACACGGGCGCCTTCCAGGGCGGTCTGAAAACCGTCCTTTCGAAGGCATGTCACATGGAGGAGGATGTCGCCCGAAGTACCATCATCGGGAAGGATGAAACCGTAGCCCTTGGCCACGTCGAACCATTTGATGGCGCCAGCGATTTCGACGAGATCGGCCGTATCGGCGCTCTCATCCCGCTTCAACGCATCGTTACCGGCCCCGTCCCGCCCCATGAAAGAGGCCTTTTCCCCCATAAGAACGCCCCCTTTTTTCAAGAAACACTGCAACTGATTCTTGGTATCAGATTAACACCGCGGCTTCCGGTGTGTGCAAGACCTGACGTGCCTTTTTTCACGGTTCCGTACAGGAATAGCGGATTTGCCGTTTGCCGGCGCCGGCAGGCGTGGCCAATTGCCCTTTGGCCGGGCCGCCCCTATGTTGCGCCGCAACGCAACATAAGGAGGAAATCATGCGCTATCTGCACACCATGGTCCGCATCGCCGACATCGATGCTTCGCTCGATTTCTACTGCAACAAGCTTGGCCTCAAGGAAGTGCGCCGCCATGAAAACGAGCAAGGCCGCTACACGCTGATCTTCCTTGCCGCGCCCGAAGACGAGCAGAGCGGCATCTCCGAAAAGGCGCCGCTGGTCGAGCTGACCTACAATTGGGACCCGGAAGACTACAAGGGCGGCCGCAATTTCGGCCATCTTGCCTATGAGGTCGACGACATCTACGCCACCTGCCAGCGGCTGATGGACAATGGCGTCACCATCAACCGGCCGCCGCGCGACGGCAACATGGCGTTCGTCAAATCGCCGGACGGCATCTCGATCGAGCTGTTGCAGAAAGGTCCGGCAAAGCCGAAGGCCGAGCCGTGGGCGTCGATGCCGAACACCGGCAGCTGGTAGCCGATCACGCCGTATTGAGCGGACGCAGGCGGGCCCCGGTTCGGTTTTCGCGTCCGCATTCCCAGGGAGAATTCATCCATGCCGAGCAGCCATGTCGACGTCGCCACCGAACATGCCAGCCGCTATCTGCAGCAGCTGTGCAAGCATTGGGCGCACAAGTTTCCAGTCGAATTCGACCCGAACCACGGCACCATCGATCTGACGCTCGGCCGCACGGTTCTCGATGCCGACCCGGCTGCGCTGCACATTGCGGTGACGACCGCTGAGGCCGGCTCGCTCGAGCGCCTGGAAACGGTCGTCGCCGAGCACATCAAGCGCTTCGCCTTCCGTGAGGAGCTGGCATTCGACTGGAAACGCGCTCCGGCTGCGTAGGCGACCAGTCAACCGCCGGCCTTGGCCATCTCCAGCAGCATCAGCACGGTGCGCCAATTGCGCGCCGTGCCGGGTACCTTCAGGACGCGCGGGATGAGGTTGGCAAACACCGATTTGCCGAGCCCGTCGGGCGCATGCAGGTAGAGCACGTCGCCCTTGACCTCGAAGCGTTCGGGCCCAGTGCATTTTTCCGCCAGCCGGGCGACCTCCTCGGGGGTCGGCCGGCGCTCCAGCGCATAGGCGTGCAGCTTGGTAGGCTCGCCGGCCACTTCGGGATAGGGATTGTCCGCCGCCAGCCGCTCGAGCCAGCCGAGATCGCGCACCATGATGCGCGAATGGAAGCCCCATTTTTTCTCGAATTCCGCTTCCAACCGCCTGGTCAGCATCGCCGCATCGCCATCTGGCGACCGGAACACGGCGTTGCCGCTCTGCACATAGGTGGCGACAGCGGAGAAGCCGAACTGCTCGAAGAACGACCTGAGTTCCGCCATTTTGACGATGCGGTTGCCGCCGACATTGATGCCGGAAAACAGCGCGACGAAGGTCGTCAAATCCATTCAGTCCTTATCAATTATCAGATTCTTAGCTATACCATACAATCTGGAATTCAGTTGGGGGATAATACTTTGGAAAACCAGCCGTTCGAAATCCTGAAGTTGATCGTTGGCGCGTCAGTTCCCGCAGTGCTGGCTTATTTCGGGTGGCGCATAAACAAGCAAATAAAATCTCTTGAGCAGGCGCAATGGCAAAATAGAAAAATTATAGAAAAGAGGCTCGAAATTTATGATCTCATTGCGCCGAAACTAAATTCGCTTTTTTGCTTCTGCATGTGGGTCGGCGATTGGAAGGAAATAACACCGGAAGACACGGTAAACCTGAAAAGATTTACCGACAAAAACATGAATGTCTATAGGCATCTATTTAACGAGAACCTTTTCCTTGCATATGACGAATTTATTCACACCGTGTTCCAGACCTACAATGGGCCAGGGGAGGACGCAAAGATACGTGCGGAGATTTCCGGGGTGGATGGCAACCGCACGACTGACTGCCACTATCCATGGAACAAAGCTTGGAACAAATTATTTGAAGAAGATTCAGTGCCCAGGAAGAAAGAATTGTCAAACAAATATAACGCCCTTATGCACAGTTTCCGAAGCTGCCTTGGGCTTGGAGATGGGAGCACTAAATGATGAACCCGGCGAGCGTCTCGTTGTCGGTGATGTCCTGGTAGTGGACGCTCTCGGCGTCGAAATTCGCCTTGAGCCGGTCGAAATTGCGGCGGTCCTTGGTTTCGATGCCGATCAGCACCGAACCGAAATTGCGCGCCGATTTCTTCAGATATTCGAAGCGGGCGATGTCGTCGTCGGGACCAAGCAATTCGAGGAAATCGCGCAGCGCGCCGGGCCGCTGCGGAAAGCGGATGATGAAGTATTTCTTCAAGCCCTCGAAGCGCAGCGCCCGTTCCTTCACATCCGGCAGCCGCTCGAAATCGAAATTGCCGCCCGACACCACGGCGACGATGGTCTTGCCCCTGATTTCCTTCCTGGAAAAATCCTTGAGCGCATCGATCGCCAGTGCGCCGGCCGGCTCGAGCACGACGCCTTCGACATTGAGCATTTCGATCATGGTTGCGCAGAGCCGGTTTTCCGGGATCAGCCGCACGGCGTCGGCGGCAAACTCCTTGAGGTGGCGCAGCGGCTCGCGGCCGATCTCGGCCACCGCCGCGCCGTCGACGAAATTGTCGACCTTGGCGAGCTTGACCCGCTTTCCGGCGGCAAGGGTCTCGCTCAGGCTCGGGGCGCCGGCCGGCTCGCAAAAGACGAAACGTGTCTCGCGGTGCTGGTCGGCGAAATAATGCGTCACACCCGCAGCCAGACCGCCGCCGCCGACCGGCAGCATGACGATATCGGGCATGCGCGCGCCGGGCATCTGGCCTGACATCTCGTAGGCGACGGTCGCTTGCCCTTCGATGATGTCCTTGTGGTCGAAAGGCGGCACGATGTGGGCGCCGGCAGTTTCGGTGAATTCGAGTGCGGCACGGTAGCAGTCGTCGAAGAAATCGCCGACCAGCCTGATCTCGACGAATTCGCCGCCGAACAGCCGCGTCTTGTCGATCTTCTGCTGCGGCGTCGTCACCGGCATGAAGACGACGCCCTTTTTGCCGAAATGGCGGCAGACGAAGGCAAAGCCCTGCGCGTGATTGCCGGCCGAGGCGCAGACGAACAGCTCGGCAGCGTTGCCGGCGGCGAGCGTCTTGCGGAAGAAGTTGAAGGCGCCGCGGATCTTGTAGGAGCGCACCGGCGTCAGGTCCTCGCGCTTCAGCAGCACCCGCGCGCCGGTCTTCTTCGACAGATAGTCGTTCTCCTGCAGCGGCGTTTCCGGAAAGATCTCGCGGATCGCGGCAGCGGCGGCAGCGACGCGAGAGGAGAAACTGGTCATGGCAAGAGCACCCTACAGGCTAGGCGAATTCAGTCTCGCTATTGCATATCCGGCCTCGCGAAGCCATTGTCCGGCCACCCCGAAAGGGTGTTCCCAAAACCTCGTCGGCCGTTAGGAGCGTCTGTTCATGCCTGTCGCATCGGTGGCCCAGAAAACCGTTTCGCTGCCGGAGTTCGGCGAGCCGACGGTGATGCCGCTGGTTACGCGCGCCACCTATGAGGCCCGCATCGCGGCACTGGTCGCGCGCGGCGGGTTCGATGCATTGGTCGTCTATGGCGACCGCGAACATGCAGCCAATGTCGCCTATCTCTGCGGCTACGACCCGCGCTTCGAGGAGACGCTGCTGGTCATCGTTCCCGGCAAGTCGCCGAAACTGCTGGTTGGCAATGAGGGCTGGGGCTATGCCGAGATCTGCGACGGACCGTATGAGCGCGTGCTCTACCAGACGTTTTCGCTGCCGGCGCAGCCGCGCGACCGCTCGCAATCGCTGGCCGACATCCTCGTCGATTGCGGCCTGAAAGCCGGCCAGCGCATCGGCGCCATCGGCTGGAAGCCGTTCGGCGCCGGCGATGCCGGTTTTGGCGAAACGACGCTCGACCTGCCGTCCTTCATCGCCGACACGTTGCGCAGCCTTGCCGGCGATAGGGGCGTGATCGTCAATGCGGCGAACCTTTTGATGAACCCTGCCAACGGCCTGCGCGCCATCAACGAGGCCGACCAGCTGGCGGCGTTCGAATTCGCCGCGACCTATTCCTCGCAAGGCCTGCGCAATGTGCTGCAAGGCATCGAACCCGGCATGACCGAATTGCAGGCGGCGCGGCTGATGGGCATCAACGGCTTGCCGCAATGCTGCCACCCGATGCTGTCGGCCGGCAAGCGGGCGCCCTATGGCCTGCCAAGCCCGCGCCTCGACGTCATCAAGCGCGGCGACCCGATCACCATGGCCTACGGCATCCAGGGCTCGCTCAACGCCCGCGCCGGGTTTCTGGTCGAGGACGCGGCCGAGCTTCCAAGGGGCATCCAGGACTATGTCGAGAAGCTGGTCGCGCCCTATTTCTGCGCCGTCGTCGACTGGTATGAGACGGTCGGCATCGGCGTTCCCGGCGGCGCGCTGTGGCAAGCGGTGCACGAGCGCATCGGCGATCCGTTCTTCGGCGTGTCGCTCAATCCCGGCCATCTCGTCCATATCGACGAATGGATGCATTCGCCGGTATTTTCCGGCTCCGACATCAGGTTGAAGTCGGGCATGGCCTTGCAGGTCGACATCATCCCGGCCACCGGCACCGATTATTTCACCACCAACATCGAGGACGGCATCGCGCTGGCCGACGAGGCGCTGCGCGAAGAGATCGCCGCGCGCTATCCCGAGGCCTGGCGCCGCATCGAGGCGCGCCGCGCCTTCATGACCGACGTGCTCGGCATAAGGCTGAAGCCGGAAGTGCTGCCCTTTTCCAACATTCCGGCCTTCCTGCCGCCGTTCTGGCTTTCGCGCAACACTGCGATGGCAGTCGCGAGGCGCTGAGCGCATTTCGGCGCCTGCGACTTACTTCTGCCGCACTTCGCCTGTCCGGGAGGTGCGGCGGAGGTGGATGGGCCTTTGGTTAGGCCGGAGTGGAATTGCTTAAGTGCCCTTGAAGACGATTTGCATCATTGTCCTTGCCGCGCTGCTCGCCGGCTGCGGTGGCCGCCAAACCGAGGAACTGCTCGGCAGCGCCATGATGGCGGTGCCGGTGACGGAAATCGCCGGCAACCACTCGATCTTCATCGCCACCACGCGCAAGCGCTCCGACGATCCCAACAAGGTCTTCGACGGCGAGCGGTCGGCGACGCTGAACTATGCCCGCGTCAACGTCACCGTCCCCGGCATCCACAAGACAGGCCAGATCGAGCGGCGCTCGCGCGGCAAGTCGGACGATCCGGCCAAATACTTCATGGCTTCCGAGGTCGTCGGATACGACACCCAGCCGAAATTCTCCAGCGCGCTCAGCGCCGACATCGCAGCGCGCGGCGGCCGCGTCATGGTTTTCGTCCACGGCTATAACACCGGCTTCGACGACGCGGTCTACCGCGTCACGCAGATCACCCATGATTCCGGCTATCCGGGCACGCCGGTGCTGTTTTCCTGGGCGTCGGGCGCCAAGACCACCGATTATGTCTACGACAAGGAAAGCGCCAGCGTTGCCCGCGACCAGCTCGAAGTGACGCTGAGAATGCTGGCGCAGACCGGCGCGCGGCGCATCGACATCGTCGCTCATTCGCTGGGGACCTGGGTTACCATGGAGGCGCTGCGCCAGCTCGCCATCACCGGCGACCGCGATCTCGGCGGCAAGCTCGGCGACGTCGTGCTAGCCTCGCCCGACATCGACGTCGACGTGTTCAAGAGCCAGATGCGCCGCTACGGCAAGCCGGACAAGCCGTTCATCCTGCTGCTCTCCGACGACGACCGGGCGCTCAGGTTATCGGGCCTGATCGCCGGTGCGCGGCCGCGCGTTGGCGACTACAAGAACGCTGCCGACCTCGCCAGCTATGGCGTGTCGGTCGTCGACCTTTCCAGCGTCAAGGGCGCCGACCGCTTCAACCACACCAAATTCGCCGACAATCCGGAATTGGTGCAGTTGATTGGCCAGAAGCTGCGCGAGGATGACGGGTTTGCCAGTGACCGCGAAGTGACAGACCGCATCGCCTCGGTCGGACAATAGCTGCATTGCGCGGCCGTCATTGTTGATCATTGCCGCGCCATCGGGACAGTTTGAACTGGACCGTGCCGGCCTCTGCCTCTATCGAATAGGCCAAGACGTCTCCGGCTCGACGTCGCCTTTGCGGGAGCCCGCGTGATCGTGCCTTCGAAGATCTTTCTCGTCGTTGCGTTCGCGCTCGCGGTTACCGGCTGCGCCGGCCAGAACACGCATGACCTGCTCAACAAGACGACGATCACCGTGCCTGCTTCCGATATCGCGGCGACGCACAAGATCTTCGTCGCCACAACCCGGCAAAGGGCAACGAAGGAGCCCCGGCAGGTGTTCGACGGCGACCGTTCGCCGACCACCAGCTTTGCCAGCGTCGAGGTGACGGTGCCCAAGATCCACCAGCTCGGCGCCATCGAGCGGGTCAAGGGCTCGGCCAACAGCAATCCGGCGAAGGATTTCACGGCGACCGGCGTCACCTTCTACGAAGGCGCCCCGCAATTCGCCAAGGCGGTCGGCGCCGACATCGCCATGCGCGGCGACCGCGCGCTGGTTTTCGTGCACGGCTTCAACAACGGCTTCGACGACGGCATCTACCGGCTGACGCAGATCGCGCACGACACAAAATACCCGGGAACGCCGGTGCTGTTTTCGTGGGCATCGAGCGGCAAGACGACCGGCTACATCTACGACAAGGAAAGCGCCAATGCAGCGCGCGACGATCTCGAAGCGACGCTGCGCATGCTCGCCAGGAGCCGCGCCAAGAGCATCGACATCATTGCCCATTCGATGGGGACCTGGGTGACGATGGAAGCGTTGCGCCAGCTTGCCATCACCGGCGACCGCGACCTCGGCGGCAAGCTCGGCTACGTCATCCTGGCCTCGCCCGACATCGACGTCGACGTGTTCAAGAAGCAGATGATCCGCTACGGCAAGCCCGACAAGCCGTTCGCCGTGCTGCTTTCGGGCGACGACCGGGCGCTCAGACTGTCGACCATGATCTCCGGCGACAAGCCGCGCGTCGGCGACTATGGCGACGCGGCCGACCTCGCCAGCTATGGCGTCTCGGTGGTCGACCTGACCAAGACAAAGGGCGGCGACCGGCTGAACCACGCCAAGTTCGCCGACAACCCGTTTCTGGTGCAGCTGCTCGGCGACCGCCTGCGCGCCCCGGCGGGCCTCGCCTCCGAAGAGACCGCGCCGGCCCAGCTCGACAATCTTGGCCAGGGCCTCGGCAAGGCCGTCGGTTCGGTCGCCGAAATCGTCATCACCACGCCGTTCAAGGTGCTGACGATTGCGACAGGCGGGTGAGCGATCGCTGAGCGGTCACTATTGACGTCAGTTCGGAACAAAGCGCACGGCAGCGATCCTTCGCGCCCCCCTCTGTCCTGCCGGACATCTCCCCCACTTGGGGGGAGATTGGCCGCCACCTCGGCTTTCGCCAATCTCCAACTTTGACGAACAAGGCGCTGTCAACGAAACTGCCAATCTCCCCCCTTAAGGGGGGAGATGTCCGGCAGGACAGAGGGGGGCGCTGTCCCGCCATCGTTCAAACGAACAGATCGACCTTCCGGAAAGTCGTCACGTCGATCAGGCCGACGTCGGAAATCCTGAGCTCGGGGATGACGACCAGCGCCA
This sequence comes from Mesorhizobium sp. WSM4830, assembly GCF_055811495.1. Classification (NCBI taxonomy): domain Bacteria; kingdom Pseudomonadati; phylum Pseudomonadota; class Alphaproteobacteria; order Hyphomicrobiales; family Phyllobacteriaceae; genus Mesorhizobium; species Mesorhizobium sp. WSM4830. The sequence continues at coordinate 12,604 of NZ_JBVVQI010000006.1, forward strand.
GCAGCGAGTGCTGCATGTAGGCGTTGTTCAGCGAGCAGCCCATCTGGCGCATGGCGTCGCTGAGTTGGTCCGCCTTTGCGGCGACGATTTCGGCGCGCTCGTCCGACATCAGTCCGGCGATCGGCATTTCGACCAGCGCCAGCTCCTTGCCCCTGGAGAACAGCACGACGCCGCCGCCGACCTCGCCCAGCCGGTTCACGGCCAGGGCCATGTCCTGCTTGTTGGTGCCGACGACGATGATGTGGTGGGCATCGTGCGCCACGCTCGAGGCCATGGCGCAGTCGCCGATATAGCCGAAGCCGGAAACGAAGGCGTTGGTGACGCCGCCGGTGCCCTTGTGACGCTCGACCAGTGAGATCTGGCAGACGTCGTTGCGGCGGTCCATGGCGACCAGCCCGTCCTCGACGGCAAGATCGGCCTCGAGCGCCCGCGTCGGCGCCTGGTTCTCGATGACGCCGATGACGCGGACCCGCACCTCGTTGGCGCCCATGGGTGCGGCGATGTCGAAATCGCCTGCCTTGAGTTTCTTGCCGAGCTTGACGGTGTTCTTCGCCGTCTTCGGATAATTGTAGGCCGGAATGTCGATCTCGAGCTTGCCGCCCTTGGCCAACCTGACGCCGCGGCCATAGACCTCGTCGATCGTCATTTCGGCCAGGTCGGAGACGATCAGCAGATCGGCGAGCCGACCCGGCGCGATCGAGCCGATCTCACGCTCCAGCTTGAAATGCTGGGCGGTGTTGAGCGTCGCCATCTGGATCGCCGTCACCGGCTTCAAGCCCTGGCTGATGGCGTGGCGCACGACCCGGTCCATATGGCCTTCGTGCACTAGCGTGCCGGAATGGCTGTCGTCGGTGCACAGGATGAAGTTGCGCGGGTCGAGGCCGCTCTCGGTCACCGCCTTGACCTGCGAGGCGACGTCATACCAGGCCGAGCCCAGCCGCAGCATCGCCTTCATGCCCTGGCGGACGCGCGCGATGGCGTCCTCGGCGCGCGTGCCTTCATGGTCATCCTCCGGGCCGCCGGCGACGTAGCCGTGGAACGGAAGGCCGAGATCGCGCGAGGCATAATGCCCGCCGACGGTCTTGCCGGCCCTCACCGTCGCCGCGATCTCGCCCGACATTACCGGATCGTTGGCGGCGACGCCGGGAAAATTCATCACCTCGCCAAGCCCGATGATGTTCTCCCAGGTCATCGCCTCGGCAACGTCGGCGACGGTCAGCTCGGCGCCGGCATGCTCGAGCCCCGGAGCGGAGGGCACGCAGGACGGCATCTGAACGAGCACGTTGACCGGCATGGCGACGGCCTCGTCATGCATCAGCCGAACACCCGGCAGGCCGAGCACGTTGGCGATCTCATGCGGATCGATGAACATCGAGGTGGTGCCATGCGGGATCACCGCGCGGCAGAATTCCGTCACCGTCACCATGCCGCTCTCGACATGCATATGCGCGTCGCAAAGCCCCGGCACCAGATAGCGACCACCGGCATCGACCACCTTGGTGCCCTGGCCGATGGCATGGCTGGCATTCGGCCCGCAATAGGCGAAACGGCCGCCGGCGATGGCGATGTCGGTGCCGGCGATGATCTCGCCCGAATGAACGTTGACCCAGCGCCCGTTGCGGATGACGAGATCGGCGGGTTTGCGGCCCATGGCGACATCGACCAGATGCGTCGCCATCTCGGCCCAGGGTTTCGGTTTCGTCGCATTCTTCGGCATCAACAGGCTCCTCTTTGCTCGACTGTGCCAAGCCGCGGGGATTTTGACCAGCGAGGAAGTAAGCGCCGACGGCGAAACTGCCTATCTCCCCCCAAGTGGGACCCAAAGTGGGGGGAGATGTCGCCGAAGGCGACAGAAGGGGTCGGGACGTCCTGACGCGAACCGTTACCGCGAACAAAACAGGCTGGCGCTCGACGCGAGACGACCCCCTCTGGCCTGCCCTCTTTGCCACAACTTGGCATCTCCCCCCTCAAGGAGGGAGATCGATGCCACCACGGCTTTCGCCAATCCCCGACGCCGGGAAGGCAGGACAAAGGCATTTATGCTTTTGTGCCGGCCGCAGCAACTTTGTTCTTGCTTTGTGCCGGCAGCTATGCTACTAATTTGGGTACGGTGCCAATTGGCTCCAACGACCCGCCTCCCGAGGCGGGTTTTCTGTTATGGCGCCATTCACGGCAAAATGGCTCAAGCGGAATACGATTCCGTTGCGGCCAATCAGCTTTCGCCGCGTTGGCGGATCTTACTGAATCGACGGTCGCGGAGTTTGACGCACTCCATCATTCGAGCCTTCAGCCGGTTCAATCCAATTCGATCCCGAACTGTCACTTCTTGCTCGGATCGTCGGCCGGATTGACGTAGGTGATCTTGAATGGCCCCTCGCCATGAACCTGGATGATCGTATCGCTTGTGGTCCAGGCGAAGTGATTCATTCCGGCCGGCGTGACGCCGAAGCCGCCAGCAGTCAGTTCGACACCTTTCGCCTCGTCGAGCTTATCGCCCATTCCAATATGGAAGTTGCCGGAAAGCACCGTTACGTATTCCGTGGTGGGATGATTATGTGCGGCAATTTTGTAGCCGGCGGGTGTCTTCAACCGCAGCACATAGGCGCCGTCCTTTGAGGGATCTCCAGAGATAACAGCCATTTCAGCGCCAGCGGGAATGACAGCAGGAGCAGGACCCCATTTGATGTCTTTGGCGTTCATCGGCATGTCATCGGCAAACAGAGGCGCCGTCCCAACAAGCAGCAATGCCAGGGCAGAGGCAAGCTTGAGCATGACAATCTCCCGGTGTTCGTAGAGGACGGCGTCGAGTACCGGCGCGCCGATCCACTTGCCAATTGGAGTCTATCAGAGCGGAGCGCCTCAACGCATCCTGCGAACGGGGGACGCGCATTCGCGGTAGCCTCGGAAGCGGCCGCTAAAAATGTTTCCAGGTGAAACAATTTTGTTTGCATCTCTGTAGGTGATTAGCCCTCGCCAGCTTCCAGTGCCGGATTTGTCGACCGCAGAAGACGGCTTGACGGCCTTTGGCTGGCGGCTGAAAAGGGCTGGCCTGCGGACGTGGCGGAATTGGTAGACGCAAGGGACTTAAAATCCCTCGATCTCTGATCGTACGGGTTCGATTCCCGTCGTCCGCACCAAATTGGGTATTGATTTGATTTCCTAGCTGGGTGGCTAGCCAAGAAGGCTTGGCTGCCCGACAGCCTTCTATCGCAAGCACGGCCTCTTGCCACCTCAGAGCCGTCCGTTGTCATCGCTTTTACCGATTGCAACGGCATTGAAGCTGCTCGGTTGAGCCTTAGGCTTGTGCCCTCTGAGTTATAGAACGCATTTCTATAACTCAAGCTAAGGCGAAAGGTTGGTGTTGTACGGATTGAATCCGTACTGTATAATTACCGAAGGATATGCCCATGCCCCGCAATGTTAGTGACAATGGCCGAATCGATCTCCGGATTCCGCCCGAAGCAAAAGCCGTGATCGCACGTGCAGCGGCTTTGTCGAATGTCGGTCTAACCGAGTTCGTCACGCGTTCCGCGCTGCGTGACGCCCAAGCCACGATCGAACGCGCCGAACATCTCGCACTGTCAGAACGCGACAGCCTGCGCGTCCTCGACCTGCTCGAAAATCCGCCGGCGCCCACCGAACGTCTTATCCGTGCCGCCAAGGCCGGTCAGACCCTCGCGTGAACTCCTGGCAGGAAGTGCCGATCAGTAAACAGCATGACCGTGCCGCCTTCGACTGTGGCGACGCGGACCTCAATACCTATCTACAGCGCTTCGCGCGTCAAAACCACGAAAGCGGCGGCGCAAAAACCTTCGTCGCCGTGACGGCGGAATATCCATCGCACATCCTCGGATTCTATTCCCTCAGTCCCGCCTCGATAGACTATGCCCGCACACCGACGATCGCCAGGCGTGGCCTGGGCCGCTACGACGTGCCGGTCTATCGCCTCGGTCGCCTCGCAGTGGATCGTGCGATACAAGGCCGTGGCCTCGGCGGCGGCTTGCTGCTCGCCGCCGGGAAACGCTGCATAGCAGTTGCGCAGGAAGTCGGCGGCGTAGCCCTGTTGATCGACGCCAAAGGCGATCAGGCCGCACGCTGGTACGAGGGCTACGGTGCGGTCCGTCTCGATGACGCGCCGCTGTCCCTGGTCCTGCCTTTCGCCGCGATCGCCAAGGCAATAGCTGCGATCTGAACGGCTCGGAATGTGGCCCTGCATGGTGCCAACGTGCTCCTCCCATCAAGTGCGCTTCGCGCTGCCTCTATTGGGAGCGCGTCGATACATGCGCCGAACTATCGCGATGCTTCCTCCCGTCGCTCTGCCGCACCGTGACCGCGATATCCACCGACTTGTCCTAATCCGCACCTAGCCCAGATCCACCACCTCACCCACCGATCGGGTTCAGCTTCAAATGCTGGATCAGGATGATGGTCTTCGCATCGACAATGCTGCCGTCGTAGATGCCGGCCAGCGCCTCGTCGAGCGGCATTTCCAAAACCTCGATGTCCTCGCCTTCGTCGTGGGCGCCGCCGCCGTCGGAAATGCGGTCGGCGGGCGAGTAGCGGGCGACGAAGAACCAGAGCCGCTCGGTCACGCTGCCGGGGCTCATATAGGGTGAAAACAGCCGCTGTACGTCCTTCAGGCGGTAGCCGAGTTCCTCCTCGGCCTCCTTGCGGATGCAGGTTTCGGGATCGTCTTCGTCGAGCAGGCCGGCGCAGGCCTCGATCAGCGGCTCCTTGTGGCCGGTGACGTAGGCCGGATAACGGAACTGCCGCACCAGAAGCACCGTCGACCGCTCCGGATCGAAGGGCAGGATCACCGCGCCGTCGCCGCGATCGTAGGTCTGGCGGGTGTGCGTTTCCCATTTGCCGTCGCGCCGGCGATAGTCGAAGACGGTCTTTTTCAAAACCGCCCATTCGTCGGAAAGGACTTCCTCAGAGCGGATGCGAATGCGATCTTCCATGGTGGACTCCCTGCTGCCGCGGCAAGGCGTAGCCGCGAACGGCGGTTCGTGCAATCCGGCCACCAATTGGTCCAGTGCGCCGGTTCACCCTCTCGTGTCTGGCGCATCTGCAAGTGCCTGCCTAAATAGCGGCAACCCTTTCCGGAGTTTTTTATGACCTCATCGCTTTTCCAGCCGATCACCCTCGACGGCCTCACCTTCCCCAACCGCATCGCGGTCGCGCCGATGTGCCAGTATTCGGCCGACGACGGCTCGGCCAGCGATTGGCACCTCTATCACTGGATGAACCTGGCGATGTCGGGCGCCGGCATGGTCACCGTCGAGATGACCGAGGTCGAACGGCGCGGCCGTATCTCGCATGGCTGTCTCGGCCTCTATTCCGAAGACAATGAGGCGGCGGCGCGACGCACGCTTGATGCAGCCAAACGGGTGGCCGCACCGGGCACGAAATTCGGCACGCAGCTTGCCCATGCCGGCCGCAAGGCCTCGAACCGCAAACCCTGGGAGGGTGGCGGCCCGCTGCACGCCGATCAGGACCCGTGGCCGATCGTGTCGGCATCGGCGATCGCCTACGACACCGGCTGGCAGGTGCCGCGGGCGCTGGAGGACGACGAGATCCTGCAAATCATTGAACGCTTCGCCGAAGCGGCACGGCGGGCCGAGCGGGCCGGCTTCGACTTCATCGAGCTGCATGCCGCGCATGGCTATCTGATCTTCCAGTTCCTGTCGCCGCTCTCCAACCAGCGCACCGACCGCTGGGGCGGCTCGCTGGAAAACCGCATGCGCTTCGCCGTCGAGATCGCCAAGGCGGTGAAGAAGGCGGTGCCCAGGCTGATGCTGGGCGCGCGCCTGTCGATCAAGGAATGGGTCGACGGCGGCTTCGAGGTCGAGGATGCGATCGAAGTGGCAAAAGCGCTGAAGGAAGCCGGCGTCGCCTATCTCTGCTGCTCGAGCGGCGGCAATTCGCCGTTGCAGAAGCTGCCGTCCGGGCCCGGCTACCAGGTGCATCTGGCCGAAGCGGTGCGCAAGGCCGTCGGCATCCCGACGCGGGCCGTCGGCCTGATCGACGATCCGAAACAGGCCGAGGCGATCGTTGCCGACGGGCGCGCCGACATGGTGGCGCTGGCGCGCGCCTTCCTTGCCGATCCGCGCTGGGGCTGGCGCGCCGCGGCCACCTTCGGCGAAAAAATCCACCCGGCGCCGCAGCTTGCCCGCTCGGTGACGACGATGCAGCATTGGATGAAAGGCGGCGAACTGACGGGTTCCGATGAGCCGCCCAAGGCAATCGTTTCCGACGGAAATGGCGCTCGGCCGGCCAATTGATGATGTCGCGCCGCCCCTCACCTGCCTGCCGGCATCCTCTCCCCGTATAGTGACGGGGAGAGGGGCGCTCTCGTCGACGGTTTCGCCAATCTCCAGCGTTGCAGAACGGGAGCCGAGGTTGCGGTCAGTCCTCTTCTCCCCGTCACTATACGGGGAGAAGGTGCCGGCAGGCGGATGAGGGGCAGCGCAAACCTGAAGTGATTGCCCCGACTGCGGCTAGATTGTTGAGCTATATTCGCCTGAGCTAACATAGTACTTGCAACCAAATCGGCCGCTCCGCGTTGGCGGCGATGATGGACAGCAAGCCATTTGAAAAGCCGGTCGTGGTCGAACTCGGCCATGTCGGCAAGTATCGCCACATCCGCAGCGCCCAGGAGGCGGCGGAGTGCCTGATGACGGTCTGGCCACTCAATCGCGGTCCGCGTCATCGTGATGCCCTCGACACTTGCCTAAAAGTGCTGGAAGGTTATCGTTCGACGGCGGATGCGCGCCGGGCACTGATCGAAGCCGCCAGGGAATCGGACGTGCTGGTCGCAGACGACAAGCTGCCAGACGACAGACTGGCCGACGACAGGCTGCATTGAGGCAACGGGCTTTCAACCGGAGGGTTTCATGGCGAAACTGACCTACAAGATCGTTGAGCATGACGGAGGCTGGGCCTACAAGGTCGGCTCGACATTCTCCGAAACATTTCCCACCCATCAGGACGCGTTGCGCGCCGCCGAGATCGCTTCCGCCGAACAGCAGGTCGCCGGCAACACCGACGGCATCCAGTACGAGGACGCCGACGGCAAATGGCACGACGAGCTCGCCGACGGCCGCGACCGGCCGCAGACCGAGGTTTCCGATTAGGGTGTCTCGATATCCCAGTGATGCCGGTGTGCTTTACAGGTCGGTTTGGTAGCGCTACCGTCTCACATCGCGCGTGACCGGGGAGGAGTCTGGGCGCTGTCGCGGGCCAGGCAGGAAAGCGGTTTCCTTCGAAGTCGTTGCAGGAATCAATCGGGAGGAGATCGATGGCGTCTGTCGCAATCGGCGATGTCTACAAATCATTTGGAAACGTCGAGGTCCTGCACGGGGTCAGCGTCGATATAAACGACGGCGAGTTCGTCACGCTGGTCGGTCCTTCGGGTTGCGGAAAGTCGACCCTGCTCAGAATGATCGCCGGCCTGGAAAAGATCTCGCGCGGCCAGATTGCGATCGGCAAACGTGTCGTCAACAACGTTGCGCCAAAGGAGCGCGACGTCGCCATGGTCTTCCAGAACTATGCGCTCTACCCGCATATGACGGTCGCCGAGAACATGGCGTTCTCGCTGATGCTCAAGGGCGTTCCCAAGACGGAGAGCGATGCCGGCGTGCGGCGCGCGGCCGAAATCCTGGGACTGGTGCCGCTGCTCGACCGCTATCCCCGCCAGCTTTCCGGCGGCCAGCGGCAGCGCGTCGCCATGGGCCGGGCGATCGTGCGTGACCCGCAGGTTTTCCTGTTCGACGAGCCGCTGTCCAATCTCGATGCCAAGCTCCGGGTGCAGATGCGCGCCGAGATCAAGGAACTGCACCAGCGCCTGAAGACGACGACGGTCTACGTCACCCACGACCAGATCGAGGCGATGACCATGGCCGACAAGATCGTCGTCATGCATGACGGCATCGTCGAGCAGATCGGGCCGCCGCTCGAACTCTACGACCGGCCGAACAATCTCTTTGTCGCCAGCTTCATCGGCTCGCCCGCCATGAACATGCTGAGGGGCGAGATCGTAAGCGACGGCTCGCCGTCGTTTCGGGGCGCCGGCGGGATTTCGGTCCCGTTGGCCTCGGCCCTTTCGATCGGCAATGGTGAGCCGGTCGTGCTGGGCATACGGCCCGAGCATTTACGGCTGTCCGACCATCTGGGCATTCCGGTCACTGTCGTGGTGGTCGAGCCGACAGGGTCCGAAGTGCAGCTGATCGGCCGCACCGCCGGCGGCGAGGAGATCGTCGCCAATTTCCGGGAACGCCATTCCTTCACGCCGGGCGAAACCATCCGGCTTACGGCCGAGCCTGGCCTCATCCATCTCTTTCACGGCAAAACCGGACAGCGGTTCGAAACACCCATCGAGCAGTAGGACGGCAAGGACAATAAGCAGGAGGAAGCGAGCATGAAATTCACCAGACGCGACGTGATCCGCACCACCGCCGGCGCGGCGGCGGGAGCCTTGGGAAGCCGGCTCATCGGCTCTCCCGCCTTTGCCCAGGAGGGATTGAAGTACAAGCCCGAGGACGGCGCCAAGCTCAGGCTGCTGCGCTGGTCGCCCTTCGTGCAGGGCGACGAGGATCAATGGCTGGCCAACACCAAGCGCTTCACCGAAGCGACCGGCGTCGAGGTCCGCGTCGACAAGGAAAGCTGGGAGGACATCCGCCCCAAGGCGGCGGTCGCCGCCAATGTCGGCTCCGGCCCGGACCTGATGTTCGTCTGGTTCGACGATCCGCACCAATATCCCGACAAGCTGCACGACGTGTCGGAACTGGGCGAATATCTCGGCTCGAAATATGGCGGCTGGCACGATGGACCGCACCAATATGCCACACGGCAAGGCAAATTCCTCGGCCTGCCGCTGGCCACCATCGGCAATGCCATCGTCTATCGCGAAAGCTGGGTGAAGGAGGCCGGCTTCTCCGAATTTCCGAAGGACACGGCAGGCTTGCTCGAACTTTGCAAGGCGTTGCAGGCGAAGGGCCATCCGGCCGGCTTCACACACGGCCACGGCGTCGGCGACGGCAACAACTACGCCCACTGGCTGCTGTGGAGCCACGGCGGCAAAATGGTCGACGAGAGCAGCAAGGTGACGATCAACAGCCCCGAAACGCTGAAGGCGATCGAATACGCGCAGGAGCTCTACAAGACCTTCATTCCCGGTACCGAAAGCTGGCTCGACGTCAACAACAACCGCGCCTTCCTGGCCGGCGAATTGAGCGTCATCGCCAACGGCATTTCGGCCTACAACACCGCCAAGATCAACAAGGACAAGGATCCGAAACTGGCCGAGATGGCCAAGGACATCCGCACCACCAACCTGCCGATCGGTCCGGTCGGGAAATCCGTCGAGCTGTTCCAGGTGACCACGGCCGTGATCTTCGACTACACGCCCTACCCCAACGCGGCCAAGGCCTATCTGCAGTTCATGTTCGAGGAACCGCAAATGGCCAAGTGGATCACGTCCTCGGCGGGCTATTGCTGCCAGACGCTCAAAGCCTTCGACAACAACCCGGTGTGGACGGCCGATCCGAACAATGCCGCCTACGCCAAGGCCTCGGCGACGCTGCGGCCCAACGGCTATGCCGGCCCGCTTGGCTATGCCTCGGCGGCGACCATGGCCGACTATGTGCTGGTCGATATGTTCGCCAAGGCGGTGACCGGCCAGGCGACGCCGCAAGAAGCGATGGAAGAAGCCGAGAAGCGCGCAAACCGCTACTATCGCGTTTGAGCCGGATTCAGCCGGGCGGCCATGCTGCCCGGCTTCGAATCGCGCATGGCCGCCCGGCCGTTCAATGAGACCCTAGAGGAGCCGACCCATGGCCGTGACCTCCGCTGCCGCTCAGCCACGCCGGTCGACGCTGTCGCGCATTTTGACGTTCGTGTCTGAAAGTCATAACGCGCTTGGCTTCGGCTTCATGCTGCCGGCGGCGGCACTGCTGCTGGTCTTCCTGACCTATCCGCTCGGGCTCGGCGTCTGGCTCGGCTTCACCGATGCCCGCATCGGCCGCCCCGGCATCTTCATCGGCATCGAGAACTACGAATATCTGTGGGACGACGCCGTCTTCTGGCTCTCCGTCTTCAACACATTGCTCTACACGATCAGCGCCTCGATCCTGAAGTTTGCGCTCGGCCTGTGGCTGGCGCTTATCCTCAACCAGAACCTGCCGTTCAAATCGTTCTTCCGCGCGATCGTCCTGCTCCCCTGGGTGGTGCCGACCGTGCTGTCGGCGATCGCCTTCTGGTGGATCTACGATTCCCAGTTCTCGATCCTGTCCTGGGCGCTTATGGAAATGGGCCTGATCGACCATCGCATCAACTTCCTCGGCGATCCGGAGAATGCGCGGGCTTCGGTCATCGCCGCCAATGTCTGGCGCGGCATTCCTTTCGTGGCGATAACGCTGCTTGCGGGCCTGCAGACGATTCCGCAGTCGCTCTACGAGGCCGCCACGCTCGACGGCGCCAGCCGCTGGCAATTGTTCCGCTATGTGACGCTGCCGCTGCTGACGCCGATCATAGCCATCACCATGACGTTTTCGGTGCTGTTCACCTTCACCGATTTCCAGCTGATCTATGTGCTGACGCGCGGCGGGCCGGTCAACGCCACCCATTTGATGGCGACGCTGTCGTTCCAGCGCGGCATTTCCGGAGGCCAGCTTGGCGAAGGCGCCGCGATCGCAGTCGCCATGATCCCGTTCCTGCTGGCGGCGATCCTGTTCAGCTACTTTGGCCTGCAGCGCCGCAAATGGCAGCAGGGCGGCGGAGATTGACATGACCGCGATCGATACAAGCAAACGCCCGGAACTCGACGAAGGCGGCATGGGCTACCTGCAGAGCGTGCCGCGCCGCGTGGTGACGGTCTACCTGCCGTTGCTGATCTTCGTCATCGTGCTGTTGTTTCCGTTCTACTGGATGACGATCACGGCGGTTAAGCCCAACCTCGAGATGACCGACTACGCCAATTTCAATCCGTTCTGGGTGGTGCATCCGACGCTCGAGCATATCCGCTACCTGCTCTTCGAGACATCCTATCCGGGCTGGCTGCTCAACACGATCATCATTTCGACCGCCGCCACGTTCCTGTCGCTGCTGGCTGCCGTGTTCGCTGCCTATGCGATCGAACGCTTGCGGTTCTCCGGGGCGCGGCAGGTCGGCCTCGCGGTGTTCCTCGCCTATCTCGTACCGCCCTCGATCCTGTTCATTCCGCTGTCGGTGATGGTGTTCAACCTTGGGCTTTACGACACGCCCTTCGCGCTCATCCTCACCTATCCGACCTTCCTGATCCCGTTCTGCACCTGGCTGCTGATGGGTTACTTCCGCTCGATCCCGTTCGAGCTGGAAGAATGCGCGCTGATCGACGGCGCGAGCCGCTGGCAGATCCTCACCAAGATCGTGCTGCCGCTGTCGGTGCCGGGGCTGATTTCCGCCGGCATCTTCGCATTCACCCTGTCATGGAACGAGTTCATCTATGCCTTGACCTTCATCCAGTCGTCCGAAAACAAGACCGTGCCGGTCGGCGTGCTCACCGAGCTGGTGCGCTCGGACGTCTATGAATGGGGGGCGCTGATGGCGGGAGCGCTGATCGGTTCATTGCCGGTCGTGGTGCTCTATTCGTTCTTTGTCGAGCACTATGTTTCCTCGATGACCGGAGCCGTGAAGGAATAGCCGGCATGGTCAGGAATGCGCGAGGGTTGCGGGAGGTGTCAGCTGGCGGTGTCGGACTTCGGCGCAAATGCGCGGTCGGCAATGCGTTCGATGAAAGCGACGACCCGTTCCGGCTCGACGAATTGTGGCATGTGGCCAAGCCCCTCGACCGGCTCGAAATCGAGCCCGCTGATCTTTTCCATCAGCGGCCAGCCATGGGTGTCGATGCCCAGCACCTGGTCGGAAGCACCAAACAGAATGCCGGCCGGCATGGCGATCTCGCGATAGCGTTGCTCGATGCGGCCAAGGTCGTGCTCAATGGCCACGACGTCGGTCGATGTCGCGTAGAAATGGCTTGGCCTCAGCCCGCACCAGCCGCCGCCCTCGACCATATAGTCGGCCGGCGCCGTCTGCGGTGCAAAGATGAAGGCAAGCGTCGGTTCGGCATATTTGAGAGCCGCCGGGATCGCCACCGTATGAGCCATGATCCGCCGCCGCAGCGACGACTTGACGTATAGCGGGCCGAACTTCTCGCGCGCGTCCGGCTCCAGATGGGTCAGCGGCGCCAGCAAGGCGATACCGGAAATCGCCTCTGGACGCTCGACAGCCAGCGTCAGCCCGATGGCGCCACCCAGCGAATGACCGACGACCAGAGGCTTTTCCAGCCCGAGCGCCTCGATGAAACGCCGTACGATCTCGGCCTGCTCGGGCAGCCGTCCGCTGGCGCCCCTGGCCCGCACCGAATAGCCGGAGCCAGGACGGTCGAGCGCAATCAGCCGATAGTTCGGGCCGAACCGTCCGAACAGCGTGTGGCCGAATTGATGAAGCTGCGCGCCGAGGCCGTGGAGGAAGACGATCGGCCGCCCCTCGCCCGTCTCGACATAATGAATGCGGTTGCCGTCGATCTCGATGAATTTTCCGCTGGCCGGCACCAGCCTTTCGGCCTTCGCCGCAATCCGCCGCGTCGCCAGCAGAGGATAGGCTGCCATGACGAGCGCCAGCAGAAGCAGCGCGCCGGGCAGCCATAGCAGAATCGGTACCGGCATGTCTTGCTCAAGGCTCCAAACCGGCACGCAGCATCACCCGCCGAAGGGTCCACGGCAAGGGAGGTGGCACAGATGGATCCGTCGTTTGGCGGCATTGCCGCCGGCCGTCCGTCGCGCTATCTCAGGCGACCCGTTTGCCGGAGCCAATCATGACCGAAATCGTCACTGCCGCCATGCTCGTCATCGGCGACGAGATTCTGTCCGGCCGCACCAAGGACAAGAACATCGGCCACCTCGCCGACATCATGACGGCGATCGGCATCGACCTGAAAGAAGTGCGCATCGTTGCGGACGAGGAAGACGAGATCGTCGCTGCAGTGAATGCGCTGCGCGCCCGCTACACCTATGTCTTCACCACCGGCGGCATCGGCCCAACACATGACGACATCACCGCCGATTCGGTTGCCAAGGCCTTTGGCGTGCCATGCGAATACGACGCCAGGGCCTACGCCCTGCTGGAGGCAAGCTACGCCGCCCGCGGCATCGAATACACCGAAGCACGCAAGCGCATGGCGCGGATGCCGCGCGGGGCAGACCACATCGACAACCCGGTGTCGGTTGCGCCGGGCTTTCGCATTGGCAACGTCCATGTCATGGCCGGCGTGCCGGCGATTTTCCAGGCGATGCTCGACAATGTCGTGCCGACATTGAGGGCCGGCACCAAAATGCTGTCGGCAACCGTGGAATGCCCGTTCGGTGAAGGCCTGATCGGCGGGCCGCTGGGCGACATCCAGAAGGCGCATCCGGACACGATCATCGGCTCCTACCCGAAATATGGCGACGGCAAGTTCTGGACGGAACTGGTGGTGCGGGCCCGCAGCCAGCAGGCGCTGGACTCGGCACGCGCCGACGTAGAGGCTATGGTGGCGAGCTTGACCAGGGCAAGCAGGGTGGGCTGATCGGCCGGCCTGACGGAACCAGCATCGCGCAGTGACGTTTGTCACGAGTGGGATCGCCGTAAAACTGAGGGATTGCCATGCGCTTCAAGACCATCGTTGCCATATTGCAGAATGAACAGGATGCCGAGCGCGTCCTCGACTGCGCGATCCCGCTGGCCAGCCGATTCCAGAGCCATCTGATCGGTATTCATGCAGAGGCGCTGCCCGTGCCCTACACCTCGGCCACCGGCTTTCCGGACACCGAGTTCCTGCAGGTTTCCGCCGACATGAACCGGGAGCGCGCCGAGAAGTTGCAGGCCGCCTTTTACAAGCGCATCGAGAATTCCGGCCTGTCGTTCGAGTGGCGCAGCCTCGAGAGTTTTTCCGGCGACAGTGCGCTGACCGGCATCTCGACTGTTCGCACCGCGGACCTGATCATCGCCGCGCAGCGCGAATCCGGCAGCGACCCGAGCGCGGACGTCGACACGCTGGTCTACGATGCCGGCCGGCCGGTGCTGGTGGTGCCGCATTCGGGTCCGCTGGTGACCAGCTTCAAGCATGTGCTGCTCGCCTGGAACGGCAGCAAGGAAGCCGCGCGCGCCGCCTTCGATGCCCTGCCCTTCATCATCGAGGCCGAGAAGACGGACATCGTCGTCATCGACCCGCCGGATACGCTCGACGAGGCGCCGGAAACGGCCGGCGCAGAGATCGCCGCCTCGCTGTCCAGGCACGGCGCGACCGTCAGCGTCTCGGTGCTGAGGTCCGGCGGCGCCTCGGTCGACGACATCATCCAGACCAGGGTCGCCGAGTCGGGTGCGGACCTGCTCGTGCTCGGCGCCTACAGCCATTCCTGGCTGCGCCAGCTGCTGTTCGGCGGAGTGACACGGACGGTGCTGCGCACCGCCCCGGTGGCGGCTTTCCTGTCGCGGTAGAGCATGATCCCGAAAAGTGGAATCCGGTTTTCGGAAAGATCATGCTCAAGAAAAAAGAATAGAGCCCCATCCCGATTAGGTCGGGATGGAACAGGCTCTAGGTTCACAGGGATAGCTTTGCCACTCCCCTTGCCAAGGGCAAGCCTTTCCAGTTAATTCCGCGCGCATTCCATAGTGTCTGCGCGCGATGCGCGCTTTGCGGAGTGCGCGAAAGATGTCCCTGCCCGAAAAAGCCTTCCCGGTCTCCTGGGACCAGTTCCACCGCGATGCGCGCGCGCTCGCCTGGCGGCTTGCCGGCGCCAACAAGGGGCAATGGAAGGCGATCGTCTGCATCACGCGCGGCGGCCTGGTTCCGGCCGCCATTATTTCGCGCGAGCTTGGCATCCGCATCATCGAGACAGTCTGCGTTGCCTCATACCACGACTATACCAGCCAAGGGCAGTTGCAGGTGCTGAAGGAGATCACGCCGGCGCTGCTCGCCGATGACGGCGCCGGCGTGCTGATCATCGACGACCTCACCGACACCGGCAAGACGGCGGGCATCGTGCGCGCGATGATGCCCAAGGCGCATTTCGCCACCGTCTATGCCAAGCCGAAAGGCAGGCCGATGGTCGACACTTTCGTTACCGAGGTCAGCCAGGACACCTGGATCTATTTCCCTTGGGACATGGGCTTCACCTACCAAAAGCCGATCGCCGACGACCACGCCGGCTGATTCGCGGCAACGCCGCTCATTGCAGCCGGTCGCCCAAGGCACCATCCGCGACCGACAAAATGCCGGCGTGATGCTCGCGCGGCCGCGTCATTTGGTCGAGACCGGCGCAATTGGCGCAATTTCGTTGGTCCATGAAAGATTTTTTACTTTTATTGCTCATGATTAGCCGTAAGATTCGTAAGACGGCAAACGATTCTGGAAGCTGGGGCAAGCTTCTCCGATGTTGACAAGGCCAACGACGCACAACCATCTGGCCGAAAGGGTCCGGCGACTCTTCGGCACGGTGCCGTCCCGCCTGCAGGTTGCAGCCCTGCCCTGGCGCGATAGCGGCGACGGCGTCGAAATCATGCTGATCACCAGCCGCGATACCGGCCGCTGGGTGCTTCCCAAGGGCTGGCCGGAAGCAAAGGAGCCGCTTTGCGAGGCGGCGGCGCGCGAGGCCGGCGAGGAGGCCGGGCTGCGCGGCACGATCTCGCATCACGAGGCCGGCCGCTATTTCTATGCCAAGGTGCTGGATTCCGGCGAGGAAGTGCCGTGCGAGGTGCTGGTGTTCCCGCTGGAGGTCGACAAGGTCGCCGACCGATGGAAGGAAAAGCGGGCACGCACCCGCAAGTGGGTCAGCGCCGCCGAGGCTATGCGCATGGTGCATGAACCGGACCTTTGCCAGATCATCGCCCATTTCTGCGCCGATCCACGCCGGTTCTCCTGAGCCCGAGCCGCGCATAGCCGCGTCAGGGTGCCGCTCCGCGGAGCCGAACCTCCCTCGCCGCGCTCCGCTTCTATCCCCGTTATCCACATATGTGACACACAAGATGTTGGGGTCATAAAAGCTACGCAAACGAATCCTTGACGCCGCAAAACGAGTCGCCTTTTATAGGCCATGCGCTCCTGTTGAGAGTGCGACCGGAAGAGTTTCGAGGCCGGTCTTTTTCCCGGAATATGTGCGTTTTGAGCCGCATTCCCGCCTGTTCACGAGGCCGGCGAAGGCGTGGAATTTTGAAGCTCTTTTGGGGCGAAAGGGAGGATTGTCGGACTTGAATAAATTGTCTGTTAATACTATATTTAGTGTTTGCAGGTAGGTTCGACGCTAGATAATGTGAAGTTCCCTCGATCGAGGGCGTTGCAAAAAGTTTTCAGTTTTGAGGGACCCACAGGGTCCGTGAGCGCGTTGGACAGCGGGCCTCGCAAGAGGTTCGACCGGCAGGGCGGCGGAGACTGTGACGATGAGAGCCGGCGGTTTTCGAACGCCGGCAGACGGCGGCCATGCGCGTTTCGTCAAGAGGGCAGAAATCCTCTGGGAAAAGCGCTATATGTAGACAAAAGGGACCGGACCAATGCGCATCGAGCGTCGTTTCACCAAGCCAGGGCAATCAGCTTACGCGGAGATCGAATTCCGCAAGGCGCTTTCGGAGATCAAGAATCCGGATGGGTCGGTGGTGTTCCGCTTGGACAACATCGACGTGCCGGCGCAGTTCTCCCAGGTTGCCGCCGATATCCTGGCGCAGAAATATTTCCGCAAGGCGGGCGTCCCGGCACGGCTGAAGAAGGTCGAGGAGACGCAAGTCCCCTCCTTCCTGTGGCGCTCCGTCGCTGACGAGGCTGAACTGGCCAAGCTGCCGGAAGCCGAGCGCTACGGTTCCGAGACCGACGCCCGCCAGGTCTTCGACCGGCTTGCCGGTACCTGGACCTATTGGGGCTGGAAGGGCGGCTACTTCAAGTCGGAGGAAGACGCGCGCGCCTTCCGCGACGAGCTCGCCTATATGCTGGCCACCCAGCGCGTCGCGCCGAATTCGCCGCAATGGTTCAACACCGGCCTGCACTGGGCCTATGGCATCGACGGTCCCAGCCAGGGCCATTTCTATGTCGACCCGTTCACCGGCAAGCTGACCAAGTCGAAGTCTTCCTACGAGCATCCGCAGCCGCATGCCTGCTTCATCCAGGGCGTGCAGGACGATCTCGTCAACGAAGGCGGCATCATGGACCTGTGGGTGCGTGAGGCGCGCCTGTTCAAATACGGCTCCGGCACCGGCTCCAACTTCTCGTTCCTGCGCGGCGAAGGCGAAAAGCTGTCGGGCGGCGGCCGCTCGTCGGGGCTGATGAGCTTCCTCAAGATCGGCGACCGCGCGGCGGGCGCCATCAAGTCGGGCGGCACGACGCGTCGCGCCGCGAAAATGGTCATCGTCGACGCCGATCATCCCGACATCGAGGAATTCATCGACTGGAAGGTCAATGAGGAGCAGAAGGTCGCCTCGCTGGTCACCGGCTCGAAGATCGTCAAGAAGCACCTCGAAGCGATCATGAAGGCCTGCATCAACTGCGAAGGCAATGGCGAGGATTGCTTCGATCCGGCGGTCAACACCGCGCTGAAGCGCGAGATCAAGGCGGCCAAGAAGGATGCGGTGCCGGAGAACTACATCTACCGCGTCATCCAGTTCGCCAAGCAGGGCTACACCTCGATGTCGTTCAAGACCTACGACACCGACTGGGATTCCGACGCCTATCTCACCGTTTCCGGCCAGAACTCCAACAATTCGGTGTCGCTGAAGGACGATTTCCTGCGCGCCGTCGAGCAGGATGGCGACTGGCATCTCACCGCCCGCAAGGACGGCAAGGTGCTGAAGACGCTGAAGGCGCGCGATCTCTGGGAAAAGATCGGCTATGCCGCGTGGGCGTCGGCCGATCCGGGCCTGCATTTCAACACGACAATGAACGACTGGCACACCTGCGCCTCGGCCGGTGCGATCCGGGCGTCCAACCCGTGCTCGGAATACATGTTCCTCGACGACACCGCCTGCAACCTGGCGTCGATCAACCTCCTGCCCTACCGCAATGCGGACGGCACGATCGACATTGCCGCCTACGAGCACACGGTGCGGCTGTGGACCATGGTCCTGGAAATCTCGGTCATGATGGCGCAGTTCCCGTCGAAGGAGATCGCTAAGCTTTCCTACGAGTACCGCACGCTCGGCCTCGGCTACGCCAATATCGGCGGCCTGCTGATGACCTCGGGTATTCCCTATGATTCCGACGAGGGCCGCGCCATCTGCGCCGCCCTCACCGCGATCATGACCGGCACGGCCTATGCCACTTCGGCTGAAATGGCCGCCGAGCTCGGCGCCTTCCCCGACTATGACCGCAATGCGCAGAACATGCTGCGCGTCATGCGCAACCATCGCCGTGCTGCCTATGGCGAAAGGGACGGCTACGAAAAGCTTGCCGTCAACCCGGTGCCGCTGGTCGCCTCGGATCTCAAGCAGCAGGAGCTTGCCGACCATGCCAAGGCGGCCTGGGACCGCGCCATCGAGCTTGGCGAGGAGCATGGCTACCGCAACGCGCAGGCAACGGTGATCGCGCCGACCGGCACGATCGGCCTGGTGATGGATTGCGATACCACCGGCATCGAGCCCGACTTCGCGCTGGTGAAGTTCAAGAAGCTCGCCGGCGGCGGCTATTTCAAGATCATCAACCGCGCCGTACCGGAAGCGCTGCGCACGCTCGGTTATTCCGAGAGCCAGATCGCCGAGATCGAGGCTTATGCCGTCGGCCACGGCAATCTCAACCAGGCGCCGGGCGTCAACCTCGTCTCGCTCAAGGCCAAAGGCTTCACCGACGACAAGATCGCAGCGCTCAACGCCGCATTGAAATCGGCCTTCGACATCAAGTTCGTCTTCAACCAGTGGACGCTGGGTGCCGATTGGGTGAAGGAGACGTTCGGCTTCACCGACGAGCAGCTCAACGATTTCTCGTTCGAGATGCTGCCGGCGCTGGGCTTTTCCAAGAAGGACATCGAGGCCGCCAACATCCATGTCTGCGGTGCGATGACGCTGGAAGGCGCGCCGTTCCTGAAGGCCGAACACCTGCCGGTGTTCGACTGCGCCAGCCCGTGCGGCAAGATCGGCAAGCGTTCGCTGTCGATCAACAGCCACATCATGATGATGGCGGCGGCGCAGCCCTTCATCTCCGGCGCCATTTCCAAGACCATCAACATGCCGAACGACGCGACGGTGGAAGACGCCAAGGGCGCCTACATGCTGTCGTGGAAGCTGGCGCTGAAGGCCAATGCGCTCTATCGCGACGGCTCGAAGCTGTCGCAGCCGCTCAACGCCTCGCTGCTCGCCGATGGCGAAGAGGACGAGGACGAAGCCGTCGAGCAGCTGATCGCGGCACCGGCCGCTCAGCGTGCCGTGCAGGTGACCGAGAAGATCGTCGAGCGCGTCGTCGAGCGTCTCTACCGCGACCGCGAGAAACTGCCGAACCGCCGCAAGGGCTATACCCAGAAGGCGGTCGTCGGCGGCCACAAGGTCTATCTCAGGACCGGCGAGTTCGACGACGGCCGTATCGGCGAGATCTTCATCGACATGCACAAGGAAGGTGCCGCCTTCCGGGCGATGATGAACAACTTCGCCATCGCCATCTCGCTCGGCCTGCAATATGGCGTGCCGCTCGAGGAATTCGTCGAGGCCTTCACCTTCACCAAATTCGAGCCGGCTGGCATGGTGCAGGGCAACGACGCCATCAAGAACGCCACCTCGATCCTCGATTATGTGTTCCGCGAACTGGCCGTCTCCTATCTCGGCCGCCACGACCTCGCCCATGTCGACCAGTCGGACTTCGACAAGACCGCACTCGGGCGCGGCATCAACGAAGGCAAGGCGACGCCCTTCTCCAAGGGTCTCACCCGCGGTGCCTCGCCGGTCAAGCTGGTGTCGGGCATGGGTGCCGAGCCGAAAGGCTTTGCGGGTTCGGGCTCCGGAACTCCGGCCCGTACCGCCCCGACCGCCTTCTCCGGCTCCAACGTGCTGACGCTGAAGCCGGCAAGCGACGAAGCCATCGCCTACAAGCGTGACTACGAGGAGCGCGCCAGGGAACTGGTCGAGGACATCGTCTACGCGGAAGCCTCCGACCCGACGGAGCTGTTCACCGACGAGGCGGCGAAAGAAGCAGCCGAAGCCAAAGCGCTCGCCGCCAACCGGCGCCAGCAATCGCTGATGCAGGGCTACACCGGCAACGAATGCTCGGAATGCCATAACTTCACGATGGTGCGGAACGGGACGTGCGAGAAGTGCGATACTTGTGGGGCTACGAGCGGGTGTTCGTGATGGGCAGGTGGTGGAGAGGAGTTCGGGTTATGAGGCTTCATTCGGTAAACACCACCGACATTATTCTCACTCGGCTGACTTCAGTCAGCCGAGTTGCGGCATTTGATGCAATGCCACTGCTGGATCCTGATATCGGTGTGGCGTTTGACTTTATTCCGGATGAACGTGGATTGATCTGCTGGTTCAATCAGGATGGAAGTTTGGAATCCATTGATGTCGTGATGATCTCTATGCGTCAGCGGTTGGTCGACATTTATAGGGGAACGGGCGGTACAGGCAGGCGGGCGCTTGAAATTTTTGGTTATGAGCCTTGCTCGGACCCAAAGGCTGTGGGCAAAAAAATCCTCGACGATCATGTACGGACCTACGAGAGATTCCCCGCAGCTCGAACCGCGTAATTTTTACTTTATTTGCTGACAAGAAAAAGGGGCCTCAGGGCCCCTTTTTCGTTCAGATTATTTGACGGCGCGTAGCTTGGGTCTTGTCGAAAGGCCTTTTGCAGGCCGTGGCCCCGACTGAATCATCGTTTCAGAGCCTGTTTCATTCCCATCGCGATCAAACCGAAATTCTGTTGTTCGCCCCGATTGTCCTGTGATTGAAATTCGAAAAGGCTCAGCACTACTCGGAACCACGTCAAACTCAACTGTGACACCGGTATCGTAATCGTCAACGCGCAATGGCTTAGTCGGAATTTTTCCATCTCGCGGACTCATTGCATCCACAGCCTTTCTCCCCTCGATATTTAGAGTGCCTTGTGACCAGCATCACAACATATAGCGTCGCCGTGTCACCAATTCGTTAAGCCAGACTCGTATGTCAATTGGAAGTGGCCATTTAATTTATGCACGATTCTCAGGATCGCCATAGCCAATTCCATTGAACGAACATCGCGCCTTTTTCATATCCTACCGCATCACATCATACGTTTAAGAAAACGACACGCCCGCGTTAAGTTCCCAAGTTTTCTGTCAGATTACGCTATCTCGCAGCAGGGAGAAAGAAAGAGTTGCCGCTACGCCGTGTCCGCCTATCCAATCGCGGCTAGGTTTTCTCGCCGCCGTGGAATCACCCGCCAGGAACCCTGAACAGCATCCTCAAACAATCCGGTCTGAGGAGTGACGAAATGCAATACGCGGTGGTGATTGAAGAAGCGGAAACAATTTTTCCGTTACGTGCCGGACCTGCCCGGCTGCATCGCGACCGATACGACAGTGCCTGAGGTGGAAACGGAAAATTCGCGACGCAATACACTTTCATATCGAAGGCTTGTGAACCGATGGACTGGATATGCCCGAAGTATCAGCCTGACCGAATACGGGAGGTATTGCGCCGTCCAAGCGTCCGCTCCAACGCCGCACCGGAAACGGTCCTGTCAAAAAAGCGATTCTTGGATCTCTTCCTCAACCCCATGGTTGAGACGGATCACCCCGTTGATAAGCCACTGCGGATACGCCTTGTGGGTTCCCATAGCCAAAACAAAGCCTTTTTCCGGATACTCAGCGCCGAATCGCTCCGCCATTTTTCGTAGCGTTTCTGCCTCACCATACAGCCGCCGCCACTTGAGGAAAGTAGCCTCGATTTCCCAATCCTGACAGGTCCCTTCACGCGGCCCGTCTGCCGTTTGATATTTGTACTTGAATAGGAATGGAGCTGGCTCATATGGGACTAAATCTTTGCCCAAAAATCCAAACAAGCTATTCGCCTCTTGATCGTGCCACAAACGAAACCGTGCTTTCTCAGCCTCAAAGGTCTGGCGGTCTTTTCTTTCAGCTACAAACTGCGCGTTTTGTGGCCGAATGAGCGCCAAACTTCGACCTTG
Source organism: Mesorhizobium sp. WSM4830 (assembly GCF_055811495.1). Classification (NCBI taxonomy): domain Bacteria; kingdom Pseudomonadati; phylum Pseudomonadota; class Alphaproteobacteria; order Hyphomicrobiales; family Phyllobacteriaceae; genus Mesorhizobium; species Mesorhizobium sp. WSM4830. Next base: position 34,751 of record NZ_JBVVQI010000006.1, read on the forward strand.
ATCCAGTTCAACATTGAGGCTGGAAACAACGTGGCGAGCAATAAATTGTGGCCGTGACCTTTCTGACAATCTGCCCGTGATCACTAACGATTTATGCTCTAGCCTGCGGCTCTCGCTTCGATGATCACCCTTAGGGAGACGCCAATTATATTGAATTGTGTCCCATCTACCAAACTTCTGCGCGTCCTCAAGAGTCCGGAAGGCTACAGGATAAAGACGAATCCAGTTGCCCTCAAAATCGAGCCCCGCACAACAAACCAGTTCCCCATGACTCTCTCCAACGCGAGGTGCAGCCTTTACCAACACCACCGCAGAGCCGCGTTGAGAAAGGGATGTCAATCACGCAGCCTTTAGAGAAAAGCCTTTCGGAACACCAAGATTTCTAACTGGATTCTTTCGGATTTTCAATATCTGTTCACAAACAATAGAGCGATGGCAATCCTTATGATCCCTTTCAAAGCACATCAGGCATATGTTCTTTGTTTCGGACTGCAGTGCTAGATCACGAATTAATTTTTCAGCAGTCTCATTTGCGATATGGCTCCTGAAAATTCGCTCAAATCGCTGCCGGTCGCCCCTTCGCGCGGCAAGCCTGCCCTCTTTAGGATCGCCGAGAGCCTTTGTATGACGATAATTGATGCCAGAATTTTCAAGATGGTTCTTAAGCGAATTTTTGGAGAAGCCGGGTTTTCGCGACAGAGGCAAATCTCTGACATCGACCAGCAATTCCACTCCTGCTGATCTCAGCACGGATACAAAATCGGCAATCTCAGACCCTTCGTAACCTATAGTCAGTAGCGCCATTGAACATCTCTTTGCCTGCCGCGCAGCTCATAGCCGATCGACCTTGTCCGAAGCCCTACGTATTATCAACCCTTAGATCGTTCGACCTGCATACGCATTTAGCCGCGGCATCCGCCCTCATTCCGCCTCGGCCACCATCTGCCGTCCGCTCACCCAGTCGCGCCAGGCCTTCTCATCGCCACGGAACACATTGAGGTCGATGCGGCCCCTCACCCCGTGCGACAGGCCGGAGCCGGAATATTGCCAGAACAGCCATTTGCGGCCGGGATAGACCTTTGACGGGTGGGCGGCCACGGCGCGCAGCCAGAATGGATAATCCGGGAAGGCGCCGCGCAGGTTGTCGCGGTAGAAGTCGGGCGCGGTGTAGATGATCGGGCGCTGGCCGTAGTGGCGCTCGAGCTTGTCCATGAACACCTGCATTTTCTCCAGCACCTTTTGCCGCGACGGGCGGCGCTTGCAGCTGGATTCGCCGTTCCACTCGACGTCGATCACCGGCGGCAGCGCGCCCTCGACCCGCGGCACATTGCGGATGAACCAGTCGGCCTGCTCGCCGGCGGTGCGGCACCAGTAGAAGAAATGATAGGCGCCGCGCTTCAGGCCGGCGGCGTCGGCATTGCGCCAGTTCCTGGCAAACATCGGGTCGAGATGATCGCCGCCGTCGGTCGCCTTGATGTAGGCGAAGTTGGCGCCCTGGGCGCGCAGCTTTTGCCAGTTCACATTGCCCTGCCAGCGCGAAACGTCGACGCCATGGACGGCGAGGCGCCTTGGCGAGGAGGACTTGCCGAAATTGATCGGCTTGGCGTCGCGAAAACCATAGCGCGTGACCGGCTCGGCAAGCATCGCCGGTGCTGCGCGTGTCAGCCGCTTCGGCGGCGACACCAGCGCGATCACCTCGGCCGGCGGTTCGACGCCCTGGTCGGGTACGTCCATCGCGACCGGCTGTTCGTCCTGCTCCTGGTCGGCGAAGGCTGGCGCGGCGTCGGCAATCGTCGGCGATGCAATCGGCGCTGGCGGCCGCACAACCGAGCTGGTGGTCTCGCTGGACGGCACTTGCAGCGCATCGACGCCGGAGGTCGACGTGCAGCCGGCAAGGCACAGCGCTGCGATCGAAAAGATGACGACGCCTGATATCCGCATCTGGACCTGTACGCAAAACACAACAGACCGAAGGCAGGACAACGCCGCCGGACAAACCAAGCTGGATTCCTAACAAGAAACTACCAACAAAGTTTGAATCGAATTGTTAGGGCTTTGCATCGGGACGCTGGTCCGGACGGAAGTGCGCTATCCCCAAACGCGTTCGGCCACGTCGCTGCCTCGCAATGCCGCTTGACAACTCACGGCATGAGATTAGTCTTCACTAATCTTACAGTGTAAGGCCATACTTGGGAGGAAGTCATGCAGCCCGCCGCCTTGTCAGAATTGCAGCCCGTAGCCCCGCCGGAGCCACACTCGCCCGCCATCGGGATCGATGAGATATCTGGCGATCTCAGCCGCGTTATCGAACGCGCCGAGGTCGATGCCTGGCTCGATCTCTATCGCGCCGCCCCGGCAGACTTTGCCGCAAGGCAAGGCTTAGCCATCGCCGAAGATGGCGATCTCGTCTGGACCACTTGCACGACGATCCCGTTCATCCATTTCAACTGCGTCAAGAATTTCGGCGTCGAGAGCGCGGCCACCGAGAGCCGGCTCGATGCGCTCCTGTCACATTATCGCGACGCCGGCATTCTGAGGCCCTGGTTCTACACCAATCCACATACCGAGCCGGCGACGCTCAGCTGCTGGCTCGAGGCGCGCGGCCTGCAGCGTCAGGGCGGCTGGGAACGCATCTTTCGCGACGCCACGCCATTGCCGGCGGAGCTGCTTTTCCCGACTGAGAATGTCTCGGTCGAGCGGGTGACGCCGGCAACGGCAAGGGAATGGGCTGGGTTTATCGACAGCCAATATCGGCTGCCGACCTCACCGTGGTTGCTGGCACTGGCCGGCCGGCGCGGCTGGCATCATTACATGCTGCGGCGGGACGGCGCTGTGGCGGCGGTTCGCTCGATGTTCATCGGTGCCGACGGCATGGCCTGGAGCGGCATCGACGCGCCGGTTCCCGGCATCATGGCGCCGAGCTTCGACCTCGATGCAATGCTCGGCGAAGTGATGGTGCGCGACGGACTTGCGGCCGGTGCAAAACTGTTCGTGGCCGACATCGAGGCGCCGCATGCCGAACGCGACGGGCCGGCGTATCGCAACTATGCGCGCCTCGGCTTCAAGCTCGCTTATTTCCGCAGCCATTACAGCTATTTGCCGGCAAATTCCGGCTGACTGCTGCAAGACCCTAGCCGCACAGCCACAGCTTGTGGCAGGTCGTGGCCATCAGGTGGGCCGGCGGTACAAAACGATCGTTGACCGCCACATCATCGTCCGCCCGGCGGACCTTTTCCTCGAGCAGCGTGCGAAGTTCTGCCGGCTGCACGCGGTCGCGCTCCATCACCAGCTTGATCATCGGATCACTCAAGAGCTCGTCCAGGGTGTTGATGCTGTCGTTCATTCCGTCGCCTCCTCGACTGCCGCCCGCACGCAATAGATAGGCAGCAATGATGGCCCACCAATGACGCTTTGCCGGCTATCTCGTGTCGCTTTGGATTAAATTTTGTCCAGATTTCACCTCAAGCCGGAGGTGGCGCGCCTTCATATTGCGGCAGGCCGTCGTCGATCTGCACCCAGGGCTGCTTCGAGGCGGTCCAGATATGCATCTCAGGCCTGAACACCGAGGGGTCGTCGAGCGAGCCGGTGGTGATGCCGATGATGCCGGCGGAATCGCGCCGGGAAAACATCGTCGTGCCGCAGCTTGGGCAGAAGCCACGCTTGAGATCGGGCGAGGAATTCACCGTCGCCAGCGGTCCGTCGATCGTCACATCGTCGATGCGGAACAGCACGCGCGCGTTGAAGGCGGCACCCAGCGCCTTCTGGCAGAGCCGGCAATGGCAGACGCGCTCATTGATCGGTGCCGCCTCGGCACGGTAGCGCACCGCACCGCACAAACACCCGCCCTGATATCTTGCCATCGCCCGTGTCCCTTCCCTGCGAGGATAGGCGATACCTATCGATAGGCGCGGCAGCGTCAATTGAAAAGCTTTGATGGCGCCATCTAAAGCTGTGATCCGGTCGATGGGCGAAATGCCGGCCATCTCGCGGGAGACGGCCGGCAGACAATTGACTGGGCGTCAGTTCGTTTCGTTGACGACCTCATCCCAGGTCTTGACCTTGGTCTCGCCATTGAGGAACGGCAGCGCGGCAGCTGTCAGTTCCGGCGCGAAGAACACATCGTAATGGGTGCGGTTCGGCAGGATCGCCAGGCGGTTTTGCGACAGGTTCTCGCGCATCCAGCCGGCGTCCTTCAACCCGCCGCCAAGCATCTGATAGAACTTGATCTCGTGCTCGGGCCGGTACATGTCGCTGTCGCCGAACACCAGCATCACCGGCATTGTCAGCTTCGGCACGTCGGCCGAATAGTCGTAGTCCTTGCGCATATAGGCGCCGAGCTGGTCGAGCAGTTTCGGAAAATCCTCCGGATGCGGCGCGACCGCGACGTAGGATTTGTACATCGGCGTGTCCTTCATCATGTCGGCCATCGCCGCGCCGACCTGTGCCTGCTGGCTACGCATCTCGGCATAGAAGCCGTCCGCGGCGTACCCGGTCGAGACCAGCACCAGGCGGCGCACCGTTTCGGGATGCTGCACGGCCATGCGGAAGGCGACGCCGCCGCCCAGCGAATAACCCATTACGTCGACCTTGTCGTAGCCGAGTGCCTTGACGATCGCCGCCATGTCGTCGCCCATCGCCTCCAGGCTGAGCGGCCGGTCGCCGAGCGCCGTGCGGCCATGGCCCTGCAGGTCGACCCCGATGACGGTGCGGTTTTCGGTAAGTTTTGGCAGGATCGGCGCGAACATGTCGGTCGTGCCGAGACCGCCATGCAGCAGAAGCAGCGGCTCGCCCTTACCATAGACGGCGTAGTAATAGTTCAGGCCGTTGATCGGCAGCAGGCCGGATTTTGCCGGCGTCGGCAGTGTTGCGGTTGCGGTCGTCATGGCGGGCTTGGCCTCCTCTGCGTTGATGGTGCCCGGCGCGGCAAAGAGCGCGGCGGCCGAGGCGAAAATGGCGAAAAATATCGATCTGGACATATCAGTCTCCCTCTCCCGTTTGCATCAAAGTCGCTTAGCGACCTCTTCGAGCTGTTCGGCGCACTGGCCCCAACCCTCGTGAAAACCCATTTTCTCGTGCTGTTCGCGGTCGGCGACCGACCAATGCGCAACCCGGGCGATGTAGCGGGTCTTGCCCGTGCCCTCGTCCTCGAGTGTCACAATCCCGGTCATGAACGGCAGAAAGCTCCCACGCCTTGGTATAGGCATCGGTGAAGACGAGCTTCCTGCCCGGCACGACTTCGAGGAAGACGCCGGGGTTCGCAAACTCGTTGCCGTCGGGACCGGCCATGACGACCAGGCTGGTGCCGCCGGCGCGAACGTCCATCTCCGCGCGCGGCGTCCTCCACGGCTTCGGCGCGAACCATTGCGTCAGGAGATGCGGCTCGGTCCAGCAGCGATAGACCTTCTCGCGCGGCGCATCGATAATGCGGGCAAGGATCAGCTCGCGGTCGGAGTTGGGGGCGATGTCGAGCTTGGTCGTCATGGTGTTTCCTCACAGGTCGGTTTTGGCTTTCGTGTCTAGGACGAACCGACAAGACGCAAGCCGACACGGTCCGCGAAAAAATCCGCGGGACAGGAGATTCGAACGAGCGAAATAAGTGGCTTCAGTGGCGCTTGGCTTGCACCAGATAGGCGTCGATCTCGGTCTCGCCGAGCCACTTGGCCGCTTCCAGCCGATGCAGGCCTTCGACGAGGATATGGCGCTTGCCGTCATGGCGCACCTGGATCGGCATCTTCATGCCGTTTTCCAGAATGTCCTCGGCCAGATGGCGGACCGTTTCGGGATGCAGCGTCTTCTTGCGCGCGGTCGGCACGTAGATGTCGTCGACCCTGACCTTTTGCACTCTCAGCATATCGGCTCCCGTGCGGACAAGGCCGCCCTTGTGAGATAGTCTGTTTGGCCGGCAAGGCCAAGGGAGCGGCCCGGCAATGGCTGGCCCGATCGTTTCCAATTGACGCTTGGCCGGCGGATGGCCGAAATGGCGGCCTTCGACCTTAGCGGTGTCCATGAATCATCTGCGGACCGAGTTTCCCGATTTCGGACTGACGCCGGAGCAGCGACGCCAGGCGGTGCGCAGCCATTACTGGGAATGGCCCGGTATGGATGGCGGGCGCGGCGAAATCTGGTGCTACAGCGACCGTTTTTCCTACCGCCCCGGCGAGATGGTGGCGCTGCATGTCAGTTCGACGGCCGCCAGTTTCGGCATCGCGATCGTCCGCGACGGCGGTGCGGAAACGACGATGTTCGAAAGGACCGGGATCGCGGCGCAATGGCAGGATACGCCGGATCAGTGTTCGGTCGAGGGCTGCGGCTGGCAAGCATCGTTCGAATTTCGCCTCGGCGACGATTGGCCGTCCGGCGCCTATCGCGTCACGCTTGAAGCGGACGGTCGCGACGGCAAGCCGATCCGCTGCCACCACCTTTTCATCGTCGCGCCGCAGCCCGGCAAAAAGCCTGGCCGTGTGCTGCAGGTCGCGGCCACCGGCACTTGGCTCGCCTACAACACATGGGGCGGTTCCAACCATTACGAAGGCATCACCGGGCCGGCCCGCGACCAGTATGCACGAATGGTGTCGACCCAACGGCCGTGGTGCCGCGGCTTCGTCGTGCTGCCCAGGGACGCGCCGCGCGTGCCGCTCGAAGTCGCCATGCCGCCAAAATCCGTGCCGCGCTATCCGCATATGGAATGGGCCTTTGCCACCGGCCATTCCAAGAAATACGCCTCGTCCGGCTGGGCAAGCTACGACAGCCACTTCTTCCGCTTCGCCGAGCGTGCCGGCTACGCCGTCGATCTCGCCAGCCAGCACGATCTGCATTTTTCGCCCGACATTCTCGACGGCTATGACTGCGTCGTCTCCGTCGGCCACGACGAATACTGGACCTGGGAAATGCGCGATGCGGTCGACAGCTATGTCGAGCGCGGCGGTCATGCGGCGCGCTTTGCCGGCAATTTCATGTGGCAGACCAGGCTGGAGGACGAAGGCCGCCGGCAGGTCTGTTACAAATACCGCGCTCGCGCCGAGGACCCGGCCTATCGCGGCGGCGATATAAGGCGCGCCACCAATTCCTGGGAAGCGCCGGAAATCGGCCGGCCGGGTGCAGCGACCTTCGGCCTCAACGCAACACGAGGCGTCTATGCCGGCTGGGGCGGCTGCGCACCGCGCGGCGTGCGCGGCTTTCCGGTCTACCGGCCGGAGCATTGGGCCTTTGCCGGTACCGGCATCTACTATGGCGACCTGCTCGGCGCCGACAGCCATGTCTATGGCTACGAGGTCGATGGGCTCGATTTCGAGATCCGCGGCGGCCTGCCCTACCCCACGCCCGACAGCGGCGCACCGGACGGCCTGCAGGTGCTCGCGGTCGGCATGGCTGCCCAGGTCGAGGAAAGCGCCGACATTCCGTTCGAGGACCAGTTCCTCGGCGACGAGGACGGTCGCTTCACCGCCGAAACGCTGTTCGGCGAGGCAAGCGACGCCAATCTCGACAAGGTCAAGCGCGGCAACGGCATGATCGTCAATTTCCCGCGCGGCAAGGGCGAGGTGTTTCACGCCGGAAGCTGCGAATGGGTCGCCGGCCTGCTAAGGCAGGATGCGATGGTCGAGCGCGTTACCAGAAATGTCCTCGACCGCTATCTCGGAAAGTCATGACATGCTGAAGTCCCCTGCCCCGGAAACTCGCGAAGCCTCGCATCTGTTTTATCTGTCCAGCCTGCGCCGGCCGCTCATCGACCGCGCCGAGGGCATCTACATGTGGACGCAGGACGGCCGGCGCTTCATCGACGGGTCGAGCGGGCCGATGGTCGCCAATATCGGCCATTCCAACCGCAACGTGCTCGACGCGATGAAACGGCAGATGGACCGCGCCACCTTCGCCTACCGCCTGCACTTCGAGAACGAGCCGGCAGAGGAACTCGCGCGGCAACTGGCGGCCAAACTCCCCGAGAGCCTGGACCGCATCTTCTTTGTGTCCGGCGGCTCGGAAGCTACGGAATCCTGCATCAAGCTGGCGCGGCAATGGGCGGTCGCCACCGGCCAGCCCAGCCGCTGGAAGGTGATCACGCGTTTTCCCTCCTATCATGGCGGCACGCTTGGTGCGCTCGCCGTCACCGGCGACGATGCGCTGGCCGAAAATTTTATGCCGATGATGCAGGTCATGCCGACGGTGCCGGCGCCCATCGCCTGGCGCGACCGCGACAATCTTTCCATGGAACAGCGCGGCATCCGCTACGCCGACATGCTGGAGGAAAAGATCCTCGCCGAGGGACCGCAGAGCGTGCTCGCCTTCATCATGGAGCCGGTCGGCGGCGCTGCCACGGCAGCACTGGTGGCGCCGGACAGCTATTATCCGCGCATCCGCGAGATCTGCGATCGCTACGGCATCCTGCTCATCCATGACGAAGTGATGAGCGGTGCCGGCCGCACTGGAAAATTCCTCGGCGGCGACCACTGGAACTGCAAGCCCGACATCGTCGCGCTGTCGAAAGGGCTGGGCTCGGGCTACGCGCCGCTGGGCGCACTTGCTGCACCGATGCGGCTGGTGCAGCCTTTGCTCGCATCGGGCGGCTTTCAGCACGGCCATACCTATGCTGGCAACCCGCTCGCCTGCGCCGCCGGGCTCGCCGTGCTCGGCGAAATGGACCGCCTCGGCCTGATCGCCAACGCGGCTGTCATGGGCGAGCTTTTGATGGGCGAACTGAAGGGGTTGGCGAAGCGGTTTCCGTTCATCGCCGACATCCGCGGCAAGGGCCTGCTCACCGGTGCCGAAATGGTCGCGGATCCCGACACTCTGAGGCCGATCGAGCCGGGAAAGAAGGCCACCCAGCGGCTGCTCGACCTTGCCTATGAGCGCGGCCTGATCATCTACGGACGCAAGGTCAAGGGCGGCGTCGACGGCGACAATTTCATGGTCGCGCCGCCGATGATCGTCACCGCAGCGCAGATCGGCGAGATCATATCCATCATCGGCGACTCGCTCGAGGTGCTGGCCGGCGAGCTCGACCTGCCGGTCGAAGGTTGAGGCGACCATGGCACCGCGAAAAGTCATTATTACCTGCGCCGTCACCGGGTCGGTGCACACACCATCGATGTCGCCGCATCTGCCGGTGACGCCGGACGAGATTGCTGCAGACGCGATCGCCGCCGCCGAAGCCGGCGCCTCGATCCTGCATCTTCACGCCCGCGACCCTAAGGATGGGCGGCCGACCGCCGATCCCGAGGTGTTCATGCAGTTCCTGCCGCGCATCAAGCAGGCGACCGACGCGGTGATCAACATCACCACCGGCGGCTCGTCGCTGATGACGCTCGACCAGCGATTGGCCGCGCCGCTCAGGGCCGAGCCGGAAATGTGCTCGCTCAATATGGGTTCGATGAATTTCGCGCTGTTCCCCGTGCTCGACCGGCCGCGGGAATGGCAGCACGAATGGGAGCCGAAGCTGCTCGAGGCAACCCGCGACACGATCTTCAAGAACACCTTTGCCGACATGGAGACGGTGCTGGAGAAGCTTGGGCGTGGTTGCGGCACGCGCTTCGAATTCGAGTGCTACGATGTCGGCCATCTCTATTCCTTGGCGCATTTTCGCGATCGTGGGCTGGTGTCGGGACCGCTGTTCATCCAGTTTGTTTTGGGCATCCTCGGCGGCATCGGCGCCGACCCCGAAAACCTGATCCACATGAAGCGCATCGCAGATAAACTGTTCGGCGACGCCTATCAGTTTTCGGTGCTGGCCGCCGGACGCCACCAGATGCCGATGATCTCGATCGCGGCGGCGATGGGCGGCAACGTCCGCGTCGGGCTGGAGGACAGCCTCTACGACGGGCGCCAGCTCGCCAAGTCCAATGCCGACCAGGTGCGCCGCATCCGAGGCGTGCTCGACGGATTGTCGCTGGACGTCGCAACGCCGGCCGAGGCGCGGCAGATGCTGGCGCTCAAGGGCGGCGACCGCGTGGCGTTCTGATGGTTGTGGCCGTGACCAATACAGCCACCAACGACATTGTCATCCGGCCCGGCACCGTCGAGGACGTCGAAACCATCCACGCCGCGCTCCTACGGCTCAGCGTGCATATCGGCGCACATCAGGAGATCACCTCGACAGCTCAGGATCTCCGCACCTATGGCTTTGGCGAAAAGCCTGCCTTCTCGACCTTGATCGCCGAAGTCGGTGGCGAATTTGCCGGGCTGTGCCTCTATTTTCCGATCTTCTCGACATGGATGGGACGGCCCGGCGTCTATGTGCAGGACCTCTATGTCGAGGACCGTTTTCGCGGCCGCAGGATCGGCGAGCGCCTGCTGCGCCGGGTGGCGGCGCAGTGCCGGAAGGCAGGTGGCGTCTATCTCAGGCTGTCCGTCGACACCGACAACGAGACCGCCAAGGCTTTTTACGAACGGTTGGGCATTGCCTGGTCGAGCTACGAGCAGGTGCAGAAGATCGTCGGCGACGCCTTTTTCGCCTTTGCCGATGCACCGGAGGAGCCAACATGAAAGCCTTCTATGCCGAAGAACAGAAGCGCCACGACCCGAAGGCGTTCCTCTCAAGCGGCGCGCCGCAGCCCAATCCGGAAAAGCCGGAACGGGTCGAGCGATTGCTAGCCGGCGCAAAGGCTGCCGGCTGCACGATCGAACGGCCGCGGGATCACGGGCTCGGCCCGATTGCGTCGGTGCATACGCCCGAGTATCTCGATTTCCTCCAGCATATCTTCGCGCGCTGGCAGCGCATCGAGGGTGCCTCGGCCGAGGTCATCCCCAACATCCATCCGATCGCGCGGAACGGCTCCTATCCGGCCTCGGCAGTCGGCCAAGCCGGCTACCATATGGCTGACACCGCCTGCCCGATCTCCGGCGAGACGTGGCAGAGCGCGCTGTGGAGCGCCTGGAGCGCGGTTGAAGCGGCCGAGGCGGTGATGTCGGGCGTGCCTTCAGCCTATGCGCTGTGCCGTCCGCCCGGCCATCATGCCTTTGCCGACGTCGCCGGCGGCTTCTGCTTCATCAACAATTCGGCGGTCGCAGCACAGGTTCTGCGCAAGCAAGCGGCGCGGGTGGCGATCCTCGATGTCGACCTGCACCACGGCAACGGCACGCAAGGCATCTTCTATGCCCGGCCGGACGTGCTCACCGTGTCGCTGCATGCCGACCCGGTGCGCTTCTATCCGTTTTTCTGGGGCTATGCCGACGAGCGCGGCGAAGGCGCCGGCCTCGGCTACAATCTCAACCTGCCGCTGCCGCGCAAATCCGGCGATACGGCTTTCCTCGAAGCACTGGCGGCAGCGTTCCAGCGCATCGATGCCTTCTCGCCCGATGCGCTTGTGGTGGCGCTGGGACTAGATGCCTTCGAAGGCGATCCGTTCGGCGGACTGTCGGTGAGCACGCCTGGTTTTTCGCGCATTGGCGAGGCGATCGCCGGGCTCGGCCTGCCAACGGTCATAGTCCAGGAAGGCGGCTATCTCTGCGACGAACTCAGCGACAATCTCACCGCCTTTCTCACCGGCTTTGGCGGCGCCCACAAGCGATGATCCGCCCGCGAGGCCCGCTCAGGATCGTTCCTGCCTCAGCATGGCGACAACGCGGTGCACGCTCTCCAGCGTCTCGTCGATCTCGGCTGAAGTGTTGTAATGAGCGATGCCGATGCGCACCACGCCCTGCTCGGCCGGAATGCCGAGCTGGTGCACTATCTCCCAGGCGTAGTTGTGGCCGGACCACAGGAAGATGTTTTCGGCATTCATCTGCCGCACGATCGTCTCCGGCACGATGCCTTCGACGGTGAACGACACCGTCGGCACACGCTCACCGATCCGCTTCGGATCGGTGATGCCGTGGATGGTCAGGCCGGCAATATCCGACAGACCGTCGATCAACTGTTGCGCCAGCGGGTTCTCGTAAGCGATTGACACTTCGAAGGCCTTGGCGATTTTCCGCCGGCGCGACCCTAGCGCGCCGGCCGTCGCGCCCAACTCGGCAAAATAATCGACAGCCGCCGACAGGCCGGCCATCAGTTCGATTTGCGGCGTGCCGAGCTCGAAGCGCTCCGGCAAGGCATTGGACGAGCAACGGCATTTATACGGCTTCAGCGCATCGATGACGTCCAGTCTGCCCCACAAGATTCCCATATGCGGGCCGAAGAACTTGTAAGCCGAGCAGATCAGGAAATCGCAGCCGAGGTTTTGGACGTCGATCAGGCCATGCGGCGCGAACTGGACGGCATCGACGTAGACCAACGCACCAGCCTGCCTGGCGATGCCGGTCAACGCCTTCACCCGGTTGATCGACCCGGTGAGATTGCTGGCATAGTTGAGCGCGACGAGCCGCGTCCTCTCGGAAAGCAGCGCGGCAAGTGCTGCCTCCTCGACCTGCCAGCTCTGCTGGTCGAAAGGCAGCCAGCGTACGACCAGGCCAAGGTCTTCAGCCAGTTGCAGCCAGGGCGAGATGTTGCCCTCATGGTCCATGCGGGTGAGGATGATCTCGTCGCCGGGTTTCATCGTACGGCCAAGCGTTCGCGACATCTGGTAGGTCAACGTCGTCATATTGGCGCCGATGATGATTTCCCGCGGACTTGCCGCGCCAAGGAAATCCGCCATCGCCAGATGGGCCTCGTCCACGATGTCCTGTGCCGCAATGGTGGTCTCGAAGAAGCCGCCGAGGTTGGCATTGGTGGTCAGCAGGCAGCGTGACACCGCGTCCGCCACCGCCTGCGGCACCTGCGTGCCGGCAGGATTGTCGAGATAGATGCGCCGGCGGCCCTTGTCGGTCAGCGACAAAGCCGGAAATTTCGCGCGCAGCGCGTCGATCCGGAAGTCCATGGCTGTTCCCCTCTCCTTGTGACGATCGGACAACCACGTCCCGACGCATCAAGGGCACGGATTGCCGACGCGCTGGTGGATCGCATCGACGGCTTTCTGCATCTCGTCGGTCCAGACCACGTTGGCGGAAGAGAGCGCCATTTCGAGTTGCGAAATGGTGGTGGCGCCGATGATGTTCGAGGTGACCAAGGGCCGGTTCGAGACATAGGCATTGGCAAACAGCGCCGGCTCCATGCCGAAGGTGCGCGCCAACCGGTTGTATTCGAGCTGCACCTCGGCAGCATTCGGCGTCTCGTAGCGCTGGCCGCGGTTGAACAATTGCGAGCGCGAGCCCTGCGGCCGCGCGCCATGATCATATTTGCCGGTCAAATAGCCTTGCGCCAGCGGCGAATAGGCAAGCAGCGACACCTGCTCGCGCTCGCAGACTTCGGCAAGGTTCACCTCGAAGGTGCGGTTGACGAAATTATAGGCGTTCTGCAGCGAGGCGACGCGCGGGCCGAGGCCCTTGTCGGCTTCGGCAATGAAACGCATGACGCCCCAGGAATTCTCGTTCGACAGGCCGAAATGGCGGATCTTGCCGGCCTTCACCAGTTCATCGAATACGGCAAGCGTCTCGGCGATCGGCGTCTCACCCTCCGGCACGCCGGCGGTATCGGAGCGTCGCGACACAGCGCCGATGCGGTTCGGATTGGCGCCCCACGGCACGTCGCGTTCCGGCCAATGTATCTGATAGAGGTCGATGTAATCGGTGTTGAGCCTGGCGAGTGACTTATCGATAGCGTCGAAGATATCGGCGCGCACCAGCTTGGACGGGCGGTCGCCGCGAAACCAGGTGTTGGCGGTGCGACCAACTACCTTCGAGGCGATGATCACCTGGTCGCGATTGCGCTTCTCCTTCATCCAATTGCCGATGATTGTCTCGGTACGGCCTTGTGTCTCCGCCTTGGGCGGGATCGGATAGAGTTCGGCGGTGTCGATGAAATTGACGCCGCGAGCAAACGCCAGATCCATCTGGGCGTGACCGTCCGCCTCGGTGTTCTGCTGGCCCCAGGTCATCGATCCGAGGCAGATTTGCGACACGAAAAGATCGGTCTGGCCGAGACGGCGTTTGTGCATGGAATTGCTCCGGCGGGAAATTTTGCGCGGCTGCGCGAGGAGGAAGCAATAGCATACAGGAAAGCGCCGCCCGCTTCCAAGCCCACGGACGGCAGGCCAGGCGACTTTCCCAGGATGCCAGCGGACGGGGTTTATCCCTGCGGCCAATAAAAGCCGGACTGCATGTGAATGCAGTCCGGAAGTTCGCCAGGAATGGCGAGGAACAACCGGCCAAGTGCCGGCACTGAGGCCTACGGTCGAAGCACCGCAGAAGTTTCGCCGGAACAGCCGAATTAAGTCAAAAAAGATCAGGGCAGCATGGCTGCCATGCGAATGCTGCACTGCACAATTGTCATGATCTGCCTATACTGATGGCCGTGGAGGTTCAATAAAGGGGCTTGAATCATGGGATTCTTCACTGAAATGTTCGCCCGCCCGCGTCCGGGGGAACAGCTGCGCTATCGTGCGGCACTGGCGCTGCTCCATTCGATGAGCAATGCCGATCGCGCCGACATCGGCGTCAAGCCGGCCGATTTCCCGCGCATCGCCCGGGAAATGTCCCTACGCTAACAGCGCGCCGTGAGATTTCCCGCCGCAGCGGGATATCTCACGAGCGGATCTCAACGCAATCCGAGGAAGATCGACTTGCCCAATGGCACGCCGTTGTGGCGCAGGATGTCGTAGGCGGTGGTCAGGTGGAAGTAGAAATTGGGCATGGCGGCATGCAGCAGATACTGCATTCCCGGCATCGAAACCTCGCGTCCCGCAAGCCTCAGTTCGATCATCCTGTCATCTGAACCATCGAGTTCGGCCGCCGAAAATGTCGCGAGATAAGCCAGTGTCTTGGTGAGGCGGGCCTGCAGATCAGCGAAGCTCGCCTCATTGTCCTCGTATTTTGGCACCTCACGCCCGGCAAGCCGCGACGGCGCGCCCTTGGCGTGATCGGTGGCAATCTGTACCTGCCTGGTCAGCGCAAACATATCCGGCGCCAGCCTCGCCGTCAGATACACCTGCGGATCGATCTTGCGATCAGCCGCATTTTGCTCGGCAATGTTCAGCACATTGGCCAGTGCCTTCAGCCTCGCCGAAAATACCGGCACGGATGCTTCATACATTGATATGGTCACAAGAAATCTCCACGCGGCCCGACTGCCGACGGCGAGAGGTAGCGCTTTCGCAGGCGATTGTTCAAGCGTCACCACGTCGCCGCAATCGATATGATAGAATTTTTCATCGAGTGGAGGTTCCCGATGAGACGCGCCCTTTTTGCAGCGACCGCTTTTATCTCGCTTGCCGTTGCCGGCCAATCGGCGCTCGCCGCAGACGCGCCTTATATCGACGACAGGTCGAATGCCGACGCGGTCATCCGGTCGCTTTATAGTGCCATCAGCCGACACGAATTCGCGCGCGCCTGGGACTATTTCGGCGACACCAAGCCGGCCAAGGATTTCAATTCCTTCGTCAAAGGCTATGACGGCACGGACGCCGTCGAAGTCAAAACCGGTGGCGTATCCGAAGACGGGGCTGCCGGCAGCATCTACTACAGCGTTCCGGTCGCCATCCTGGCGACGGCCAAGGACGGCAGCGAAAATGTCTTTGCCGGCTGCTATACGCTGCGCCAGATCAACGCCTCGATCCAGGAACCGCCATTTCGCTCGATCTTCATCGACAAGGGTGCGCTGAAACCCTCAAAGGCCGATTTCGAGGATGCCGTGCCGGCAAGCTGCGGCGATGGACCGCCGCCGCCGAAGAAGGATGCAGCGCTTGAGCAGGCCAACAAGGCGTTTGCCGCAACTTATGGCGACCAGTGCGACAAGGATCTTTTGGTGCAGGAGCCGGAGATTTTCTCGATCCACTATAAGGGCAAGGATGCGGCTGCCAGCGATCCCGAAAGCGAAACGCGGCTTTTCCATTTCGCCTGCTCGGCGGCGGCCTACAACGAAAACTCGATCTATTACATGAGCGACGACGTGCTTGGCGTGAGACAATTGCAGTTCGCCGAACCTGAAATGGACATCCGCTACGAGAACAATGACAGCGACGGCAAATTGCTGGGCATGACCATAGTTGGCTTCCAGACCTCCGGCTGGGCAACCAATTCCGATTACGACGAAGAGACCAAGACGATCACCACCTTCAACAAATGGCATGGCATCGGCGATGCCTCTTCATCGGGGACCTATCTGTTTCGCAACGGCGATTTTTCCCTGGTCCAGTACGATGTCGACGCGTCTTATGACGGCGAGGAAAATCCGCAGACGGTCGTCGACTACAATACCGCGCCTTAAGGAGCCTTCGACAACATCCAGTTGAGCGTGCCGCGCCAGTCGGTCATGCGGATCGGCGTGCCGTGCGTGCCGGTCTCGAAGCGGACGAAGCGAGTCGGATAGGTTTTCGACTTGGCCAGAATCGATCGGAAGAAGGCTTCCTGTTTCTCGATTGGAAACACCGGGTCCTTGCTGCCTTGGCCGAAGAAGACTGGGACACGACGCTTGAATGCGGGGCTTGAGAAGAAACTCTCATCCCATAGCGAGCCGAGCAGCAGCAGCCCGTCGATGCGCCCGCCGGTGTCATTGCGGGCGGCCAGCTTCCAGCATAACGAGCCGCCCATCGAGCCGCAGGCGACGAAGATTTTTGCGCTCGGCGATTGTTCGGCATAGTGGTCGATCAGCGCGGCGATCTGGGTGGCACCGGTGTCGCCGAAATCGGAAAAATCCGGCGACAGATAGAGGCCGCCATTGCCGGCCATCAGGTTCTTGATGCGGTTGAAATTGCCGCCGAAGGTGAAGTCGTCGATGCCTTGCTTACGGCTGCCGCCCTGCCCGTGCAGATAAAGCACGATGATGCTGGCGCCCCCGGTCTTGCCGACGGCAATGTGGCGGATATCGCCGGCGTCGGTCTTCAGCAAGAGATCCTGCTGCACCTTGCGCACGCCGGTTTCGGTGTATTGCGCGTGCACACGACGCTCAGGCACTTCGTCACGGGCGTTGATATCGCGCATCTCACGATAATCGATAACCGTATAGGCGCCGTTGCTCTCGGACGAGAGTGTGACCGGATAGGCGAACAGATCGTCCTTGAAAGGTTTGAGTTCGAGAGCGTTGGCGTGGGCGGCACAAGAGAGCGACAAAAGAATCGCCATCAGCAGGGCCGGGAGGCCAGAGGGAGGCAAGCGGAACCGGAAGCAGAAACGAAAGGCCATCCCTCAGCCATGCGTTTTTCGGCTTCGGTTTGTCAATCCTGCAGCACGCCGCCGGCGCTTTCCAGCGCCTCGCGCGTGTCGACATCGACGGCTGCCCCTTCGCCGATCTCGACATCGATGACGTCGAGCCCTTCGGCCTCGACCAGATGGCGGGCCCCGGTATCGCCTTCGAGGTGAGCGATCGCGGCAAACAGCGGACGCGGCAGCAGCACGGGATTGCCGCGCCGCCCATCGTGCGAGGCCCGCACCACCGATCGGCCTTCGGACCTGCGGAACGCCTCGATCAGCCTGTCGAAGTCGGCCGAGGCGACGCCGGGCATATCGCCGAGGACAATCATGGCGCCGGCGGCGTCGCCGGAAATCTTGGCGATGCCGGCCTTCAGCGACGAAGACAGACCCTCGGCGAAATCCGGATTGTCGGCGAAGGTCACATCGAGGCCAGACAGTGCATCGCGCACGCGCTCGCGCTGGTGGCCAGTGACGACTATGGTGGCCGCGGCTTTCGAACCGACCGCGCGTTCGGCAGTGCGACGGACCAGCGGCTTGCCGTCGAAGAGCGCCAAGAGCTTGTTCGGCCCGCCCATGCGGCTGGAGCGGCCGGCGGCCAGAAGCACGATCTCGACCTTTGGTTCGGCTTTGGCCGGCAATGGCTCGCGCGGCTGCGGCCGCGTCGGAATTTCCATCAATAGCCCGCCGACGCCCATGCCGGCAATATCCCTGGCGGTCACGTCGAGGCCGGCAATCAGCCGGTCGAGCACCCAGTCGAAGCCGTTCTCCTTGGGACTGCGGGCGCAGCCCGGCGCACCGATGATGCGCTTGCCGCCTAGAGTGCCGAGCACCAACAGATTGCCGGGATCGACCGGCATGCCGGCGCGGATGACAGTGCCGCCCGCCTTTTCGATCGCAGCGGGAACGACGTCGCCGAAATCGGCCATCGCCGAGGCGCCGAAGATAACCACCATATCGTTGTCGCGTATCAGCGAGGCCGCAGCCTCGGCGACGGGGGTAATTTCATGCGGCGTTCGACGCTCCGCCGTCAGCCTGCCGCCCGAACGCGCCAGGCGTGCTTCGGTGACGCGCAGCGTCTTGTCGAGCATGCTGGGTTTGATGCCGGACAGCACCGTCTGGATGACGCCGACGCGCACCGGCTGATAGGCGTTGACAGCAAATATCTCACCGCCGGCGCAGATCCTTGCCACGGCATCGACCAAAGCGGAGGCGACCGCAAATGGGATGATCTTCACCGTTGCTACCATCTGACCTTTTTCGACCGGCGCATGCTGCGCGAGCGTGGCGATGGTGATCGTCGGATCGACGGCATTGATAGCGTCGATCATCACCGCGTCGACGGTGAACATGCCAGCAGCCTGCGCCTGGAGGTTGACCCTGCCGGTCGCGGCGGGCTTCGCCTCGATGTTGCGATGGATCATGGATGCGGCGATCTTCTCGGCGGCGACGTCCTCGCTGAGATCATCGGGCGCCAACACCGCCGCGACGACCTCGGAAATGCCAGCGGCCTTCAACAGGGACACATCCCCGGCGCTTAGCCTGTGCGCCTTGCGGAAGCGGTGCCCTCCGGCCGTGGTGGCGTGCGCAAGCACTGCCCCTTCGGCCGTATCGATCGCAACGGAACCAAATTTCACGCGACCGCGCCTTTGGATTCGAGGCCGCGGAAGCGAAAGGCGTGGATCGCTTGCGCCAACACCGCGACGGCGATCTCGGCCGGGCTGGCAGCCCCAATGTCGAGGCCGATCGGGGCATGAATGCGGGCGATCTGGTCGGCTGTCGCCCCCGAAGCCAGCAGGCGTTCCACACGTTTGGCGTGGGTCTTGCGGCTGCCGAGCGCACCGACATAAAAGCAGCCGGCGTCGAGCGCCGCCTTCAGCGCGAAATCGTCGATCTTCGGATCGTGGGTGAGAGCAGCCAGCGCCGTATAGCTATCGAGCGGCTGACGCTTCAGCACATCCTCCGGCCATTCGGCATGCAGCGCGACATCGGGAAAACGATCGGGCGTGGCAAAGGCCGTGCGCGGATCGATGATCTCGACAGGATAGCCGGCGATCCTGGCCATCGGTGCCAGCGCCTGGCTGATGTGGACGGCGCCGATCACCACCAGGCGCGGCTGCGGCAGATGTACGTTGAGGAAGAACGTCCGCCCCTCAGCTTCGACCGAACCGGAATTGCCCGTGCGAAATGCCTTGGCGACGGCCGCCCCGAGTTCGCCGGCTACCCGGTCGCCCTCGCGCACGACACGGTCGCGGCCGTCGCCGAGATCGATGACCAGGATTGCCGCGCGGCGGGCGCGGCGTTCGGCGTTGAGTGTCTTCAGGGCATAGGGATCCATTCGAGATCAACCCACTCTTTCGACATAGACCTTGATGCGGCCGCCGCATGACAGGCCGACCTGCCAGGCGGTCTCGTCTGCGACGCCGAATTCGAGCATTTTGGCCTTGCCGCTATCGATAACATCGACCGCCTCGGTGACCACGGCGCCTTCGACGCAGCCGCCCGAGACGGAGCCGTGGAAATTGCCTTCGGCGTCGATGACCAGGTGGCTGCCGACCGGGCGCGGCGCCGAGCCCCAGGTCTCGACCACGGTGGCAATGGCGACATCCTTGCCGTCCTTCATCCAGCCCTCCGCGATGATCAGCGGGTCGCGCGCCTCATCGAGATAGATACTGCGTTCCATGATTTTCTCCCTGGGAGACATGTGGTTATGCGACGCGCTTCACGCCAGCCTCGATCCACCGGCGGGGGTCGACCGAACGCATAAAAACAGCACGGTCGCCAGCGACCGGTCCGCCACATAATCCGCACGGGTCAACAGATCGAGCGTCTCGTCGATCGTTCGCGGCGCCGGACGCGGTTTTCAACTCGGTCATTCTGTCTCCGCGGGCGCGGCCATCAAAGCCTCTACAGAGCGTGGTAGCCGCGGTTGTGATAGATCAGCGGCCGCAAATTATCGCCGATACGCAAACCTGTCACCTTGCCAAAAAGCACGCGGTGGGTGGCCAGATCCTTGGTGTCGACCAGCTCGCAGTCGAAGACGGCAAGGGCGCCCTTCAGCGTCGGCGAACCGGTCGAGATCACATCCCATTCCGCCAACGCGAAACGCTCCTCGACCGGCAGGCCGGTAATGCCGGAAAAGCCGATCGACAGCGGCTCCTGATCCGAAGCCAGCGTGTTCAGGGCAAATTTGCCGTTTTCCACGAACGGCTCGTTCTTGGGATTTTCACGATTGAGGCAGACCAGGATGGTCGGCGGCGTGTCCGACACCGAGCAGGCCGCGATCACCGTCGCGCCGCGCCTGCCGGCGGGGCCATCGGTGGTGACTACATGTACATGGCCGGCAAAATGGGCCATCGCGTCGCGGTAGGCCTGCGGCCCGATGTCATTCTTCTTCAGCACCGATGATTTTCCACTAGTCAGAACCAACCGTTATATATGGGGGGATATTGCATGCCACAAGCGAAGTGCTTGACGTATATCCAGAATTCGCGTGTTGCACCAAAGCTGGCTAGCCTTTAGGTCTTGACGGCATTGGCGCCAGCAAACACGCGACCGGTGCAGAGGAATTCTTCGCTCGCATGCGACCTTGGACGACCACGATAGCGGTGCTGGCCTGGCTCTCGGTCGCCGGTAGTGCAAGTGCCGAGACGCTGCTGGTCGGCGTCGCGGCACCTTTGTCCGGGCCGTCGGCGATCCTCGGCAAACAGGTCGAGGCCGGCGCGACAATGGCGGCTGAAGCGAACGATACCGAGATCACGACGATCGATGACGCCTGCACGGCCGACGGTGGCGCCGCCGCCGCGCGGGAGTTCACCGCGGCCAAGGTCAACGTCGTCATCGGGTTTCTGTGCACCGACGCAATCGAGGCGGCTCTGCCGATCCTCAAGGATGCCGGCATCCCGGTGATCACCGTCGGCGTTCGCACGGAAAGCCTGACCGACCGGCGCGCCAAGACCGGATGGCCGATCTATCGTCTCGGGCCGCGCGGCGATGACGAGCGCAATGCCGTCGCTGCCATCCTTACCCGCTTATGGCAGAGCGAGCTGTTCGCCATAGTCGACGACGGCACGATCTATGGCCGCGAAATGGCCGAGACGTTTCGTGCGGCCGCCGAGCAGGCGGCGCTGAAGCCGGTGTTCGTCGACACGTTCCGGCCGCAGCTCGACAACCAGTTCGGCCTGATCGGCCGTCTTAAGAAAGCCGGCGCAACGCATGTCTTTGCCGGCGGCGACGGCGATGATGTCGCCATTATGGGCCGCGACGCCGGCCAGCTCGACACCGGAATGGTGTTTGCCGGCGGCGAAGCGTTGCGCGCGCCGCTCGGCGACGTGCCTTATGCCGTCGGCACGCTGATGATTGCGCCGCCCGAATGGGCCGATGTCGCCGACCCCAAGGTGCTGCAGAGCTTTGCCGGACAAAACATCGTGCCGGAAGGTTACACGCTACCCGCCTATGCCGCGGTCGAGATCGCCAAGGCCGCTTCAGCATTGACGCAAAGCTCCGGCGAGAGGCTGGCTAACGTGCTGACCGCGCATGACTTCACCACGGCGATCGGACCGATCCGCTTTGACGAAAAAGGTGACCTGGCGCAAAATCCTTATCAAGCCTACCGTTTCGACGGCGGCCGTTTCGTGCCAGCGGAGAGCCAATGATGTCAAGCACGGGGATGTTCCATACGGGTCCGCGCAATCTCATCACCGACGTCGCCGGCCTGCGTGTCGGCAATGCGGCGAATGCCAAGCTGAAATCCGGTGTGACCACCGTCATCTGCGACGAACCGGCCGTGGCCGGTGTGCAAATCCTGGGCGGTGCGCCGGGCACCCGCGAAACCGACCTGCTCGAGCCGCACAATTCGATCCACGCCATCCATGCCGTGGTGCTGTCGGGCGGCTCGGCTTTTGGCCTTGACGCCGCGTCGGGGGTGCAGGCGGCCTTGCGCGAAAGAGGCATCGGCGTCGAGGTCGGCGGCTTTCGCGTGCCGATAGTGCCGGCGGCGATCCTGTTCGACCTGCGCAATGGCGGCGACAAGGATTGGAGCCGGTATCCGCCTTACCGCGACCTCGGCTACGAAGCCGCGCAAGCCGCCACGATCGACTTTGCGCTCGGCACTGCCGGCGCAGGTTGCGGGGCTTTGAGCTCCGGCCTGAAGGGCGGGCTCGGCTCGGCCTCGACAGCGCTGGACAGCGGCGTCACCATCGGCGCGCTCGCCGCCGTCAACCCGACCGGCTCGGTGACGGTCGCCGGGACCCGCCATTTCTGGGCGGCGCCGTTCGAGATCGGCGACGAGTTCGGCGGCTTAGGCTTTCCCCACCCGGTGCCTGACGATGCCAGAAAGATCGTGCTGAAGTTCCGTGACAAGCATGCCGCAGGGCAGGCGGAAACCGGCGCCAACACGACCATCGCCGTGATCGCCACCGATGCGGTACTCACGAAGGCCGCAGCCAAACGCCTGGCGATATCAGCGCATGACGGCTTCGTCCGTGCCATTTGGCCGACGCACACGCCCGCAGACGGCGATCTGGTCTTCGCGCTGGCAACCGGCAAGAGCGGCATCGAGCTCGCACCCAACGATGCCATCGATCTCTACGCCGCGGCCGGCGCCACGATGGCGCGCGCCATCAGCCGCGGCGTCTTTGCCGCGACGCCGGCCGAGGGCGATCTGTTCCCGGTCTGGTCATCGCGCTGACCGCGCCACGCTCATTCGGGTTTGCCGTAATCAGACTGGACTTTTGATCAGGTGGGTTCGGATTTTTCTTCTTCGAACGTGACCGCAACATCCGAGTTTGCTGAGAGCCGCACCTTCTGGCCCTCGACCTCGGCGACAAGGCTGAGAGGAATGAAGTGGTGATGGCCCCTGTGAGCGCCCTCGCCGCTGTCGCGCTTGGTCAGCTTGATGCGATCTCCGTCAACCTTGTCGACGGTACCGACATGGACGCCGTCGGCGCCGATCACTTCCATACGTTCGCGAATCTTGGCTGCATCCGTCATGGGGGTCTCCCTTAGAGCGCCGCGCGTCCTTTTGAACGGGCAAAGGACGCACTAAACATTTTGAATCAATGCATCGTGCCTTCCGACAATCGACCCTGATTTTCGGAAGGCACGATGCCGTGAAGCTGCCGACAATAACAAACGACGGCCGGATTGGATGCATCGACCTTGTGTTTCAGTCAGCACGATCTTTTGACGGCATCGTGATAGGAATTTAACGGCGTCGACCGCCTGAATGGAAGCCCCATGCGAAATCTTGCCCTGTTTGCCGTCTGCCTGCTTGCCCCGCTTGCAACTTTGGTCGCCGCCCACGCAGGCGATGTCGCCGAGCTTGAGATCCTCGGCTTCAGCCGTGATGGCGGGGTCTTTGCCTTCGAGGAATACGGCGTCCAGGACGGATCGGGATTTCCCTATGCGAACCGCTATTATATCGACACGGCCAACGACAGTTTCCTGAAGGGTTCGCCGATCCGTGTCCGGCTCGACGACGAGAATGCCGCCGTGGACGCAGCGCGGCTGCAGGCCCGGCAAAAGGGCGAAGCGATCGTCAGTCAGGCGGAACTCACGGCAAATCGCGGCATCACCGCCGGCTTCAACCCGGTGACCGAGCTTTCTGCCGATCCCTTCCGCATGGTGGTCAATCCGCGCCCGATCTTCTCGCCGGTCGACGATCCGCTCGAGTTCCGGCTCGACCAGATCGGCATGAACGACACCGAACGCTGCCAGAGCCAGGGTGAGATCAATGGCTTTCGCCTGCTGCGCATCGAGGCGAAGGACGGCGGCCAGACTAGGGTAATCCATGAGGACAAATCCATACCGGAAAGCCGCGCTTGCCCGAATGGCTACCGGATCGGCGCGGTTCAGACATTTTCGCTGGATAGCCTCAGCGCCTATGCCGTGCTGATCGCGGTGCGCCAATACGGCTTCGAAGGGCCGGACTATCGCTGGATCGCGGTAACCGGACGGCTGTGACGCTCCTGGCCATGCGCTATAGCGCCCTGCATCGTCTCCGCCGCGCTCTGCCGCCGCTGCGCACCGCATTTGCCGGTGCCTTGCTGTGGGCCATGGCGATGGGCGCCAGCGCGCTGCTCAATCTGCTGCAGTACGATTGGGAGACCCCGGCAAAGATCCGCTTCGTCTCGCTGCTTTATGCTGCCGGCGGTGCGCTGGCTTTCCCGGTTGGGCTGTTCCTGGCGCGGCTCGTCTCGCTCGGACGCCACTGGGAGATCGCCCTCGCCGCCGCCTTCGTCTGCCTTCTCGCAGCGACGATCGCCTTCACCGGCGGCCTGTTTGGGCTGCAATACCGCTCCTACTATGTCCAATGGCATGCGCCCGCGTTCACCATCACCTGGGTTTTCCAGTTCGTGTTCACGATGTTGACGGCACTCTACCAGTTCGTCGTCCTTGGCATCCGGCTGTATTTTCCGCTCGGTTTCATTGCGCTCGCTGTCGCCAGTGTCTGGTTTGCGCGCCAGCAACGTTGAGCATTTTGCCTGCCTCTGTTAGGACGCGGGCAAATGCTCTCGCAAGTCAGGACCGACTGATGATCCCTCGCTACTCCCGGCCGGAAATGGTGGCCATCTGGTCGCCCGAAACCCGGTTTCGCATCTGGTTCGAGATCGAGGGCTACGCCTGCGACGCGTTGGCCGAGCTCGGCGTCATCCCGAAGGAGGCCGCCAAGACCATCTGGGAGAAAGGCGGGACGGCGAAATTCGATGTCGAAGCGATCGACGAGATCGAGCGCGTCACAAAGCATGACGTCATCGCCTTTCTCACCCATCTTGCCGAATTCGTCGGGCCGGATGCCCGCTTCATCCACCAGGGCATGACATCCTCCGACGTTCTCGACACCTGTTTTGCCGTGCAGCTCACCCGCGCCAGCGACATCCTGCTGGCCGACATTGACGGGCTGCTTGCGGCGCTCAAGCGCCGCGCCTTCGAGCACAAGGACACCATCACCATCGGCCGCAGCCACGGCATCCATGCCGAGCCGACCACCTTCGGCGTCAAGCTGGCGCAGGCCTATGCCGAATTCTCGCGTTGCCGCGAGAGGCTGGTGCACGCACGCGAGGACATCGCCACCTGCGCCATCTCGGGTGCGGTCGGCACTTTCGC
Source organism: Mesorhizobium sp. WSM4830 (assembly GCF_055811495.1). Taxonomy (NCBI): domain Bacteria; kingdom Pseudomonadati; phylum Pseudomonadota; class Alphaproteobacteria; order Hyphomicrobiales; family Phyllobacteriaceae; genus Mesorhizobium; species Mesorhizobium sp. WSM4830. The sequence goes on from NZ_JBVVQI010000006.1 coordinate 59,948, forward strand.
CAATATCGATCCATATGTCGAAGAATACGTGGCCAGGAAACTCGGACTGAAGCCCGAGCCGGTGTCGACGCAGGTGATTCCGCGCGACCGCCACGCGATGTTCTTCGCCACGCTCGGCGTGATCGCCTCGTCGATCGAGCGGCTGGCGATCGAGGTGCGCCATCTGCAGCGCACCGAGGTACTTGAAGCAGAAGAGTACTTTTCACCCGGACAGAAGGGTTCGTCGGCGATGCCGCACAAGCGCAACCCGGTGCTGACCGAGAACCTCACCGGCCTTGCCCGCATGGTGCGCTCCTTCGCATTGCCGGCAATGGAGAATGTGGCGCTCTGGCACGAGCGCGACATCTCTCATTCCTCGGTCGAGCGCATGATCGGGCCCGACGCGACGGTAACGCTCGATTTCGCGCTCTCACGGCTGACCAGCGTTGTCGACAAACTGCTCGTCTACCCCGACAACATGCTGAAGAACATGAACAAATTCCGCGGCCTTGTGCATTCGCAGCGCGTGCTGCTAGCGCTGACGCAAGCCGGCGTTTCGCGCGAGGACGCCTACCGGCTGGTGCAGCGCAATGCGATGAAGGTGTGGGAGCAAGGCGCTGATTTTCTTGAGGAACTTCTGGCCGACAAGGACGTTGTCGCAGCCTTGCCCGAGGCAGAGATCCGCGAGAAATTCGACTTGGGCTATCATACCAAGCACGTCGATACGATCTTCAGCCGAGTGTTTGGAGAAGCCTGATGATTTCGTCGGCCGGAGATTTCGATTTCCTTGCCCTGCCCGGGCGCGGCAATTCCGGGCCGGATCATTGGATGTCGCATTGGTGCCGGGTGTTCCCCAATTCGAGCCGCGTGCTGCAGGCTGAGTGGGACCGGCCGAAGCCTGAAGACTGGATCGGCCAGGTGGATGCCGCGGTGGCCGCCGCACCGCGCCGCGTCGTGCTGCTTGCGCATTCGCTGGCGGTGGCGACGGCGGTGAAGTGGGCTGCTAACGCCAGCCAAAGCCAACTCGACAAGGTCGCGGCGGCATTCCTGGTTGCCGCGACCAATGTCGAGGATACCGATCCCTCATTCGACGCGGTGCGCCCGTTCGCACCGATGCCGCTGAAGCGCCTGCCCTTCCCGACATTGGTAGTGGCGAGCCGCAGCGACCCACGCGTCACCATCGACAAGGCAAGCGCTTTTGCCGCAGCCTGGGGCGCGGATATCGTCGATGCCGGCGATCTCGGCCATATGGGAAACGAGGCCCGCCTGGGCGTATGGCCAGCGGGCCTGCTGATGCTTGGACGCCTGCTTGAGAAGGCGAACCTCTAGCCTACGCCTTGCCGGGAACCGTCCTTATCACTGTGCCCCACGGGTCCTCGCGGGTGGTCTCGCTTGCGGCATTGTCCGAGCGCATCTCGACCCAGGCCAAGCCGGAGCGGGAGGGATCGCGGCGACCGGCGCCCGCGCTCTGCCACGCATTTGCGCCAATGTGGTGATGATAGCCACCGGACGATAGGAACACCGCCGCGCCACCGTACTTTGCCACTGTGTCGAAACCGAACTCCTGATGCCACCATGCTTCGGCTTCTTCCGGCCTGCCGACGCGCAAATGGACGTGGCCGATAATGCTGTTTTCCGGCGCGCCCTGCCAACCGGTGTCACCGGCCGGCACTTCGGCAACCACCGAAGGGATGTTCAGCCGCTCCGTCGCCATCGCTATCTTGTCGCCATTCCATTTCCAATCCTGCGGACGGCGGTCGGCATAGATCTCGATGCCGTTGCCTTCCGGATCGGTTAGATAAAGCGCCTCGCTGACCAGATGATCGGATGCGCCCTCGATGCCGATCTTGCCGGCGATGGCGTGATTGATCCAGCGGCCGAGATCGGCCCGACCGGGTAGCAGGAAGGCGGTGTGGAAAAGACCGGCGCTGCGCGGATCATCGGGTTTCGCCGCCGGATCCGCTTCGATGTCGAGCAAAGGACGATTGACTGCACCGAGCGTAATCGTGCCGCCGGAGCGGCTCAGTTCCTGCAAACCGACGACTTTGCGATAGTAGGCAGCGAGATTTTCTGCATCGCGCGCCCGCAAGCCGACGCGGGCAACGCTGACCGGGGTCGTCGCAGCAAAAGGCAGTTCGCTCATCAAAGTGCTCCGTTCAGGCGGCGCTCGACAAGCTTCCAATGGAGGAACCCGGCGCCATCAATCATTCTACGCCGTGTCCGTGCCAAAATCTCGGAACAGCCATTCTTTCCTGGGCACAGATCGTCGATCGCGGTCGTTCACACAAGAGCGCAAGAAGCGAACATGGTGTTCACAATAGCGAGCAGAACCGGGCTCGTGAGCGGCCGTTCGCGTGTCGCTGTCGAGTTCATACCCGGTTGCACCCGACAACGCGTCTCGCTACATGCGCGCCATGAAAGTCAGGGAAGCAGATATTCTCATCGTGCCGGGCTACACCAATTCCGGCCCCGATCATTGGCAGAGCCGCTGGCAGTCGAAACTGTCGACAGCACGCCGCGTCGAGCAGGCGGAATGGTCGAAGCCGGTGCGCGAGGATTGGACGGCCGGTGTGGCCAAAGCGGTCAACGAGGCCGAGCGGCCGGTCGTCATCGTCGCTCATTCGCTTGGCGTCGCCGCGGTCGTCCAGGCCTTGCCTCGGTTCGAGCGGCCGGTCGCCGGCGCTTTTTTCGTGGCGCCGCCCGATGTCGCCAATCCAAAGATAAAGCCCAGGCACCTGATGACCTTCGGCCCCTATCCGCGCGACCCGCTGCCGTTTCCGTCGGTGGTGATCGCCAGCCGCAACGACCCGTTCTGCGCCTTCGGCGCCGCCGAGGACATTGCCGCGGCGTGGGGCTCGCTGTTCATCGATGCCGGCGATGCCGGCCATCTCAACGCAGATTCCGGCTTCGGCCCTTGGCCCGAAGGATCGATGACCTTCGCGAAATTCCTGACGGATCTCTAGGAAGCGATTGAGCCCCTGACGCTGTTCAGCAGGGTCTTTGCCCCAAGCGAAATCAGCGAATGCTCGGAACCCATCGCCAGCAGCCGGTAGCCCATCGACACCACGCGACCGGCAATGGCCGGTTCCATCACATAGATCGCCGCATGCTTCCCGGCTTTACGGGTGCGCTCGGCGATCGAGGCGACGGTCTCCATCATGCTCTCCAGCGTCGAACTGACGGCGGTCCCCTTCGACCAGGCGATCGAGAAATCCGAAGGGCCTAGGAAGATACCGTCGATGCCGGGCGTGTCGAGGATGCCGTCGAGTGCCTCAAGCGCGGCGCGCGTTTCGACCATGGCGAACGCCATGGTGCGCTGATTGCTGTCGCGCAGCCAGTCGGAATGATCGCCCTTGCCATGGCGCGGAAAGGCATAGGTGGGCCCCCAGGAGCGCTCGCCGAGCGGCGGGTATTTCATGGCGGCGGCAAACAGCCTTGCGTCCGCCACTGAATTCACCATCGGCGCGATCACCGCCTCGGCGCCGAAGTCGAGCGCGCGGCTGGCCATGTCGAAGCGGCCGACCGGAATGCGCACCAAAGCCGGCTTGTTGGCGGCCAGCACCGGCACAAGCCCGCGCAGTACGCTGTCCTCGTGATGGCCACCATGCTGCATGTCGAGCGTAACCGCGTCGAACCCTTGTCTGGCCAGTATTTCGACCGTCAAGGCATCCGGCACACCGGACCATGCGGTGAACAGCGTCTCGTCGGCCGCAAGGCGTGACTTCAGGGACATTGGCGATTTCCTCTTTGCTTGCAGCAATTCAGCCGGAAACGACCGCAAAGGCAAAGAAAAACCGCCCGGCTGGGCCGGGCGGTCGATTGGTCCAGCATTCTATCGATACCGGCGGAAAGATCAGGTGTTCTTGATCTGCTCGATCGCCTGCGCCATCAATTCATCCATGGTGCGGCGGATCTGATGGTCCGACTGGTCGATGCCGGCCGCATCGAAATCCTTGCGTATCTTGCGGAAAACGTCGTGATCGCCGGCTTCCTCGATGTCGCTGACGACCACTTCCCTGGCATAAGCGTCGGCATCGGCACCTGACTTGCCGAGCTTTTCGGCAGCCCACAGGCCGAGCGCTCTGTTGCGGCGTGCCGCGGCCTTGAACCGAAGTTCCTCGTCGAATGCGAATTTGCGCTCAAAGCCCTCTTCGCGGTCTTTCATGCTGCTCATGGCATCCCTCCGTGAAATCCGATTCGTTGCGCCAATATGTGTTGCCGGAGCACAAACCAAAAGGGCGCCGGCCGGTCAATATGCTACATTGGTTGCTGCGCTGCGGCATTTCGGTCCCCGAAAGCGGTTGATTGAAAGGATTTGCCGATTGAGCAAACAGTGCGATTGGGATAGACACCGGCATTGAACCCCACCGTCGCCATCTTATTTTAGGCAGACGGACAGGAACTGGTCGCTTGCCGCCTGCCCGCAAATCCAGAGAAAAATCAGATGAAAAATCGCCGCCGCATTTATGAAGGCAAGGCCAAGATCCTTTATGAGGGACCGGAGCCTGGCACGCTGATCCAGTTCTTCAAGGACGACGCCACCGCTTTCAACAAGAAGAAGCATGAAATCGTCGATGGCAAAGGCGTGCTCAACAACCGCATTTCCGAGCACATCTTCAATCATCTCAACCGGATGGGCATTCCGACCCACTTCATCCGCCGGCTCAACATGCGCGAGCAGCTGATCAAGGAAGTCGAGATCATCCCGCTCGAAGTGGTGGTGCGCAACGTCGCCGCCGGCTCGCTGGCCAAGCGCCTGGGCATCGAGGAAGGCACCGTGCTGCCGCGCTCGATCATCGAATTCTACTACAAGGCCGATGCGCTCGACGATCCGATGGTATCGGAAGAGCACATCACCGCCTTCGGCTGGGCGAGCCCGCAGGAGATCGACGACGTCATGGCGCTGGCCATCCGCGTCAATGACTTCCTTTCCGGCCTGTTCATGGGCGTCGGCATCCAGCTCGTCGATTTCAAGATCGAATGCGGCCGCCTGTTCGAAGGCGACATGATGCGCATCGTCGTCGCCGACGAGATCTCGCCGGATTCCTGCCGGCTGTGGGACGTGGCGACCCAGGACAAGCTCGACAAGGACCGCTTCCGCCGCGACATGGGCGGGTTGGTCGAAGCTTATCAGGAAGTTGCCCGCCGACTCGGCATCATGAACGAGAACGAACCGCCGCGTCCGGCCGGGCCGGTGCTGGTCGCATCGACCGATGGCGTCAAAGGCAAGCCGCACTGACGGCTTGCCCGCTCAACAGATGAACAGGAGCATGTCCAGCGTGATCAAGGCCCGCATTACCGTGACCCTCAAGAACGGCGTGCTCGACCCACAAGGCAAGGCAATCGAGCATGCGCTGTCCGCAATGGGTTTCGGCGGCGTTGGCCAGGTGCGGCAAGGCAAGGTTTTCGATGTCGAGCTTGCCGAGGGCGACAGGGCCAAGGCCGAGGCCGATCTGAAAGCCATGTGCGACAAGCTTCTAGCGAATACGGTGATTGAGAACTATAGTGTAGCCATTACCTGAGGTTGTGCCGGAGGGTAGATGACGGAAGCCACGAATGAGTTGATGTATGAGCTTCTCAAGCGTGTGCATCACGAAGTCGCTGAACTTCGCCAGGACGTTTCCGAAGTGAAGCGGGAGTTGAATGTCGTTCGGGGTCACATGGTCGCAACACAAAGCGACATTCACAACATCTATGGCATTCTCGGCCGTCAAGACGATCGCCTTGAGCGCATAGAACGCCGTCTAGAATTGCGCGAACTCGCCGAAGCCCAGAGGCCCTACGAACCAAAATGAAATCAGCCGTCGTCCTGCTCCCCGGCCTCAATCGCGACCGCGACATGATTGCGGCGCTGACCAAGATTTCCGGCACGCCGCCGGTCACCGTCTGGCAGACCGACACCGAAATTCCTGATGTCGACCTGATCGCCATTCCCGGCGGCTTTTCCTTTGGCGATTATCTGCGCTGCGGTGCCATTGCCGCGCGCATGCCTGTGATGCGGGCTGTGGCCGAAAAGGCGGCCAAGGGCGTCACGGTGATCGGCGTCTGCAACGGTTTCCAGATCCTGGTCGAGGCAGGCCTGCTGCCGGGCGCCTTGATGCGCAACACTTCACTGAAATTCGTCTGCCGCGAGGTGAAGCTGCAGATCGCCAACGCCAACACGATGTTCACCCGCCGCTACCAGCCGGGTCAGGTCATCCGCGCGCCGGTGGCGCACCATGACGGCAATTATTTTGCCGATGCCGAAACGCTGACCCGCCTCGAAGGCGAAGGCCAGGTAGTGTTCCGCTATGCCGAAGGCACCAATCCCAACGGCTCGATCAACGACATTGCCGGCATCGTCAACGGCCGCGGCAACGTGCTCGGCCTGATGCCGCATCCGGAAAACCTGATCGAAGCGGCGCATGGCGGCAGCGACGGCCGGGCGCTGTTCGAAAGCGCGCTGGGCATCGCCGCTTGATGCCTTCAATTTTCCTCCTGGAGCGACGGTCATGAAACTCTATTCGCGGCCGTTGTCGCCCTATTCGTCGATCGTGCGGGCCCTGGCCTACATCAAGAACGTGCCGCTCAAGCTCATTGCACCACCGCCGGGGTTTCCCATCCCCGAAGCCTTTCGTGCTATCTCGCCGCTCAACCGGATTCCGGTGCTGATCACCGGTTCGGGCGAAACGATCGTCGAATCGGTGGTCATTGCCGAATACCTGGAGGAGCGCTTTCCCGAGCCTGCATTGCTGCCCAAGGATTCGAAAGACCGGGCGTTGGTGCGCATGTTCGCCCGCATCACCGACCTTGACGTGCTCGCCCCGATGATGAAGCTGTTCGAGCTCTATTTCGTGCCGCAGCGCAATGAGGCAGAGATCAAGGCACAGTTCGCCCGATTGCATCATGGGCTTGCGGCAATCGAGGCCCGCATGGCGCATGGCCCGTTCGCGCTCGGCGACGATATCTCTTTTGCCGATGCATGGCTGACGCCGACCCGCTTCGTCTTCAACAATTTCAGGGCGACGATCGGCCGCCCCGACTTGCTTGATGCCTATCCGAAATTCGATGCCTATGAGCAAATCGCCTTGCAGCATCCGGCGCTGTCGCGCGTCTGGGGTGAGATGACAGACGGTCTGAAGATCTTCCTGTCCGAGCTCAAGATGGGCGCCGCTTGAACATGAGACCGACGATCACGCGCCTCGCCTTCGCTACTGTCGCCGGGCTTGTACTCGCCTCCTGCCAGTCAGGCCCGAAGAGCACGCCGGCGCCGGCCGGCAAGAGCGCGTCACTGCTTGCTATGGAGCAGGTGGCAATCGCTGCCCACAAATGCTGGATCGCCAGCAAGGACCCTGCCTTCAAATCGTACCAGATGGCCAACGAACTGAATTCGTTCAGCGGCACGCCGCGCTTCCTGCTGGTGCCGGCCAAGCATTATGCCGGAAAGCCGCTGCTGGTCGTGCAGGCGCAAGGCAATTCGAGCCGCGTCGACGTGTTCGGCCCGCTGATGGCGGAACCGCTCGGCGCGCGCATCGGCTCGGACATTGCCCGCTGGCAGGCGGGCAATCCGGCCTGCGGCGCTGCTGCCTAGCCCGATGGGTCGCTTGCTGCAGATCACTGGTCTGGTCGTCGGCCTGGCCGGGCTGGTCCTGCAGCTCTGCATCACCGTCCCGGCATCAATGGAAGCCGGCCGCGGCTTTGTCGGCTCGCTGGTCTTCTATTTCAGCTTCTTCACCATCCTGACCAACATCGGCGCGGTGCTCGTCCATGCCTCGTTGCTGTCATCGACGGGTTACACCTGGTTTCCGGCCTTTGCCGGGCCACGGATGCGAGCGGGCGTAGCCGTCGCCATAACGCTGGTCCTCATCGTTTATGCAACGGTCCTGGCGCAGCTTTGGCAGCCGCAAGGATTGTTCCTGCTCTGCGACGTTCTTCTGCACTATGTGACGCCGGTGCTGTTCGTGCTGTGGTGGCTTGTGGCGGGCGCCGACGGCTCGACACGGTGGCGCGACATCTCCTGGTGGATGATCTATCCGGTCGTCTACCTGGCCTATGCGCTGCTGCGGGCACCGATTGCCGGCGAAGTGCCCTACCCGTTCCTCGACGTCTCCAAACACGGTGCGGCCAGCGTCGCCGTCTCGGCTCTGGCCATCACCGGACTTTTTCTGATGCTGTGCATTGTGGCGGTGCTTGTGGACCACGGTGTCACGCGGATCAGGGCGGAACGCATGCATCCGCGATGACGCTCTCCCGCCCTGGCCGCCTTTAGCGTCTTGGCACGGTTCGCGCGGCGCCTGCACGGATCGCCGCAGCAGCTTCACCGGCGATCCGTGACATGAACTTGCGCGTGAATTGGCCAAGCGGCTTGGCATCCTCGAGCGCCCAGCTCGTCGCGAGATCATCGGTGTTGAATTCATCGACGATAACCTAGGCTGGCGTATAGAGCGTGGCGCGACGGGCCTCCGTCTCAGGAATCTCGACGTAGTACGCGTCAGGGCGTGGCGGCTGACTCGTGATCGGAAAGAGCAGAGCCTGCTTGCGGCCATTCTTACCGGCAACGATCAGCATGACGCAAGTCGGCCGCGCCTTGCGTCCGCTCTCCTCGCCACGGTCATATTCCCTTGCCCACGGATAGGAGTAGAGAATGATCTGTCCGTGACCAAGCTCATTCATCCCGGACATCATCTCGCGCGATTGCGTCGAGGCCGGCTAGAAGCTCGTCGCGTTCCTCGGTCGACAGATCCTCGACGCGGTGCGCCCGCTGGGCGCTGCGACCGGTGATGCGGTCGAACTGCTCTGCCGTCAGGAGCACGAACTTTCGCTTGCCGCGCTTGGTGATGTCGACGGGACCACGGAACGCGGCCTCGACGACCTCGCCGGATTTGTTACCGAGATCTGTGAGGGTGAAACTCGCCATGACCATCTCCTTCACACCGGAAAAGAGGTGGAATAGCTGTTTTCAGCAATACCCCTATTCATCAGAAGCGTCGCAGGCGGGAATCCGGTGAACGCAAGAAGGAGGGCGCATCTCCTCAATGACCAGCGTGGCGGCTCAGTCCCAGAACGGCCTCAGACCCTCACGATGGGCATCGCAGCGCGAAATGCCGATATCCTTGAGTTGGGCGTCGGTCATCTCGAGCAGGACCAGCCGACTTCGCCGGCGATCCAGCAGGCTGTCGATCCATCGGACCAATGACGTGACCACTTGCACGAGCCGGCGAACATAGGATCTCCGGCCCGACGAGCGGCTTCCGGTCAATTCAACTGCCGCGTATCGGATTGTCTCTATTGTACCCATTTGTCTTCTGCCAATATTGCAATTGTGCCCTTTTATACGGCCCGCTTCATATGTATTGACTCTCATTTCGGTGCAATGTAGAAAATTGTCACCATGACAACTTGGCTTCCAGATCTTACCGCCGGTACCGGCCCACTCTATCAGCGGCTTGCCGATTCCATCGAGACAGACATCGACCGCGGCCTGATCGGTGCAGGAGCAAAGCTGCCGCCGCAGCGCGATCTGGCATACGACATCGGCACGACCGTCGGCACCGTCGGCAGGGCCTATCAATTGCTGCGCGAGCGCGGTCTGGTGAGCGGCGAGGTCGGCCGCGGAACCTATGTTCTCGCTCAGCAGTCGGAGAGCGCAAAGCCGGAGTTCCTGGGGACGGTCGAACAAGGCACGCGCTATATGGATGCGCCCGGCGACAAGCTGCGCTTCGATAGCACCGCCGCACCGGATGTCGGCCAGGGCGCCATCGTCGCCGACGTGTTGACACGCACGGCCCAAGACCATCCGCATGAGATTTCAAGCTACACGCGTGACTTCCCGGACCGCTGGTTCGAGGCCGGCAGGCGCTGGCTGTCGCGCAATTCCTTTCGCCCGGCCGCAGATGCAATCGTTCCTACGCTCGGCACCCACGCCGCGGTGATGGCAACCATTGCGGGGCTCACCGCCCCAGGCGACTATGTCGTCTTCGAGCACCTCACCTATTCGCAGATTTCCCGCAGCGCCGGCCTTATTGGTCGCCGGACCGCATTGGTGGCGGCTGACGACGAGGGCATCGATCCCGAGGATTTCGAACGCGTCTGTGCACAAAAGCATCCGAAGATGATGTTTTTGATGCCGACGGCCAAAAATCCGACGTTGACAACGCTGTCGGCCTCGCGCCGCGAGGCAATCGCGCATATCGCCCGTCAATACAACGTCGTCCTGATCGAGGACGATCTCTATGGCGGACTGACCGATGATCCGACACCTTTGTTGGCCGAATATGCTCCCGAACGGACCATCGTTGCCGGCGGCCTGTCGAAATCGGTCGCGGCGGGTGTTCGCGGCGGTTGGCTCGCCTGCCCGCCGGCCTATCGTCACCGCATCCGGGTCGCCCACAAGATGATGACGGGCGGCCTGCCCTTCCTGCTGGCGGAGGTGGGCAGCCGGCTGGTGCTGTCCGGTCAGGCCGCCGAGATGCGCAAGCGCAGCATTGGCGAGGTCGGTGCGCGCATTGCGATCGTGCGCCAGACACTCGACGGCTTCGACTTCAAGGCGCTGGATAATGTGCCCTTCGTCTGGCTCACTTTGCCGGACCCATGGCTTTCCGGCACTTTCAAACAAGCTTGCCTCGAACACGGCGTGCTCATCGACGACGAGGACGAGTTCAAGGCGGGACGTTCCGAACAGGCCTTTCACGGCGTGCGGTTTGGCATCTCGCAGCCGCGACAGCGGGACGATATCGCGCACGGCGTCGCGGTGATCCGGCGGCTTCTGGACGAAGGCCGCGCCGGCTATGACAGCTTTTCCTGAACCGGCTTGAAACCGGCGGGTTGAGTGGCGATCTTTCGCTACTTGCGGCCAGCTGTTGCTTTCCGTCGTTTTAGTCATCCGACGGGGTGTATCGGCTGCAAAGCTTGCGATAAGACGGGACTCGATCCCAAGGACACAAATTGCCGATCATGACCATTTCCAATTCCGTGCCGATCACTCCGGAACTCATTGCCGCGCACGGGCTGAAGCCCGACGAGTACCAGCGCATCCTCGACCTGGTCGGGCGCGAGCCGAGCTTTACCGAACTCGGTATTTTTTCGGCGATGTGGAACGAGCATTGTTCCTACAAATCGTCGAAGAAGTGGCTGCGCACGCTGCCGACCACCGGGCCGCAAGTCATCCAGGGCCCGGGCGAGAATGCCGGCGTGGTCGACATTGGCGATGGCGACTGCGTCGTCTTCAAGATGGAGAGCCATAACCATCCCTCCTATATCGAGCCTTATCAGGGAGCTGCGACCGGCGTCGGCGGCATCCTGCGTGATGTCTTCACCATGGGCGCGCGGCCGATCGCGGCGATGAACGCGCTGCGCTTCGGTGCGCCGGACCATCCCAAAACCAGGCACCTCGTTGCCGGCGTCGTTTCCGGGGTCGGTGGCTACGGCAATTCCTTCGGCGTGCCGACGGTCGGCGGCGAGGTCAATTTCGACGCCCGCTACAATGGCAATATCCTGGTCAATGCGTTTGCCGCGGGCCTCGCGAAGACAGACGCAATCTTTCTGTCCGAGGCCAAGGGCGTCGGCCTGCCGGTCGTCTATCTCGGCGCCAAGACCGGGCGCGACGGTGTCGGCGGCGCCACCATGGCCTCGGCCGAATTCGACGACAAGATAGACGAGAAGCGCCCCACCGTGCAGGTTGGCGATCCGTTCACCGAAAAATGCCTGCTCGAAGCCTGCCTCGAACTGATGGCGTCCGGCGCCGTTATCGCCATCCAGGACATGGGTGCCGCCGGCCTCACCTGCTCTGCCGTAGAAATGGGCGCCAAGGGCGACCTCGGCATCGAGCTCGATCTCGACAAGGTGCCGGTGCGTGAAGAGCGTATGAGCGCCTATGAGATGATGCTTTCGGAGAGCCAGGAGCGCATGCTGATGGTGCTGCGCCCCGAAAAGGAAAAACAGGCCGAGGCGATCTTCCACAAATGGGGCCTTGATTTTGCCATCGTCGGCAAGACCACCGACGATCTGCGCTTCCGCGTGCTGCACCAGGGCGACGAGGTCGCCAACCTGCCGATCAAGGATCTCGGCGACCAGGCGCCGGAGTATGACCGTCCCTGGGTCGAGCCGAAGAAGCCGGTGCCATTGGCTGGCGATGCACCGCAAGCCGATGTGGCCGACGCACTGCTCAAGCTGCTGGGCGGACCGGACCTTTCCTCGCGCCGCTGGGTGTGGGAGCAGTACGACACGCTGATCCAGGGCAATTCGTTGCAGCTTCCCGGCGGCGACGCCGGCGTCGTGCGCGTCGACGGCCACCCGACCAAGGCGCTCGCCTTCTCCTCCGACGTGACGCCGCGCTATTGCGAAGCCGACCCTTACGAGGGCGGCAAGCAGGCGGTGGCCGAATGCTGGCGCAATCTGACAGCCACTGGCGCTCTGCCGCTCGCTGCCACCGACAACCTCAATTTCGGCAATCCCGAACGGCCGGAGATCATGGGCCAGCTGGTTGGCGCTGTGAAAGGCATCGGCGATGCCTGCCGGGCGCTCGGCTTTCCGATCGTCTCCGGCAACGTCTCGCTCTACAATGAGACCAACGGACAGGGCATCCTGCCCACGCCAACCATCGGCGGCGTCGGTCTGATTGCCGACTGGTCGAAAATGGTGCGCATCGGCTTTGCCGCCGAAGGCCAGATGATCGTGCTGGTCGGCGCGCCGACCATGTGGGGCACGCATCTTGGCCAGTCCGCCTATATGCGCGACATCCATGGCCGCGCCGACGGCCCGCCGCCGCCGGTCGATCTCGACCACGAGAAGCGGGTCGGCGACCATGTGCGGGCGCTGATCGGCTCCGGCGTCGTTACCGCGGCGCATGACGTTTCCGATGGCGGCATCGCGGTGGCGCTGGCCGAGATGGCGATGGCCTCAGGCATCGGCGCGACCATTCCCGGCCTGATCGGTACAGATCCGGTCCCGGTCTGGTTCGGCGAGGATCAGGGCCGCTATCTCCTGACGCTGTCGATCGACCCGCAGAGCGAGGCGTGGGACGCCATTCGCGAACAGCAAAGCAAGCTCGGCATCTTCGCACCATGGATCGGCTCGACCGGCGGCAGCGAATTGAAGCTGGGCGAGGCACGTGCGATACCGGTCAGCGAATTGACCGCCGCCCACGAATCCTGGTTCCCTCGCTTCATGGCAAATGAGGTCGTGGATCCGTGATGTGATCGAGTGGCGCCCCTTCGGTGTGGTTCATACGCCATTTCGACCATATCTATGAGATCACGACCTGAACAAGGAATCCTCGCATGGCAATGGACGCCCACGACATCGAACGGCTGATCAAGGAAGGCATTCCGGACGCCAAGGTGACGATTCGCGACCTGGCCGGCGATGGCGACCATTATGCGGCCGAGGTTGTGGCCGAAAGCTTTCGCGGCAAAAGCCGCGTCCAGCAGCACCAGATGGTCTATGACGCGCTGAAGGGCAACATGGGCGGCGTGCTGCACGCGCTTGCCCTGCAGACCAGCGTGCCGGACTGAACTCCCTTCCAGTTATCGCCTCGCAAGCGTCTTCCCGGTCACGGCAATGATCGGCCCGGCCGTATAGTTTCCACCAACAATCATCCGCTCGCCGTTCGACAGCGCCGAAACGACGCCGTCGAAGAAAAGCGCGTTGGCGCAGTCGAGCCCATCGCGAAATAGCCGTGCGAAGCTGCCGAGGCTGACTTCAGAGCGCGAGATCGCCAGCACGACGGTGTTTTCGTCACGCACGCCGACGCCGTTGCGGATATAGCGCGATGTGCCGTTCTGCTCGAAGCGAGGATGAAGCCGGCCGTCGATCACCAGCATCGGGCCGGATTGCGTGGCAAACATCACGTCCGGCCTGGCGGCAGCATAGGCGCTTGTCTCCATGACCGCCGCCTTGCCGTCCTTGCGGACCAGGAACACGCCGTTCGGTTTCAGGAAGAAATTGCCTTCGCTGTCGGCGACGTTGATCGGCGCCTTCTCCTGGCCGTCTTCGACGAGAAGGCCGACTGGGGTCAGGTCTTGGTGATACATGCCGGCGTTCATGGCGAGCAGCACCGTCCGGCCCTGATCCGCCATCGCCTTGTCGAATTTGTCCAGTGAACCGAAAGCCTTGCCGTCGAGGCCTGTGTGGAACACACCGACGTCATAGCGGCGCAGATCGATCTCGCAGACGACATAGGCGACCGCCTCGAAGCTCGCATCGCGGCACAGCGCCGGCAATTCACCGCCGACGACCAGCGGTGGCTCTCTCGGCGACTTGGCCCACCAGATCAAGATCAATGCGGCGACCAGAACGGCGAGGAGGAACCCGGCGGGATATCGTCTTTTCATCGCGCCTCGGGGAAGATGGTGGCCAACGGCTTGGCCCAAGGTCGGACGTTCCTTTGCGCCATTTGCATGGCAAGGCGGCAAACATCTTGTTTCGCGCAACCCATGGGTTTATTTGAAGGGTAATGTTCGAGCCTGACTCCCACAGGCATGAAAGGGTTTTCCATGAGCGGCATCAACGACTACATCGACAATGAAGTGAAGGGCAACGACGTCGTTCTCTTCATGAAGGGCACGCCCGGCTTCCCGCAATGCGGATTTTCCGGCCAGGTCGTGCAGATCCTCGACTATATCGGCGCTGACTATAAAGGCGTCGACGTGCTGACGTCGGCCGAACTGCGGCAAGGCATCAAGGACTACTCCAACTGGCCGACCATCCCGCAGCTCTACGTCAAGGGCGAGTTCGTCGGCGGCTGCGACATCATCCGCGAGATGTTCCAGGCAGGCGAATTGCAGACCTTCCTCGTCGAAAAGGGCGTCAGCGTCAAAGGCGCCGCCTGACTTCTGTTTCTGCGTATGACCTTCCGATTGCGATTTTCGGGGGTCAAGCGCTAAGCGCCGGGGCAGCTTGGCAAAAAGTTCTGCCCGGTATCGGGGCAATCAACGAATGGATGCGTCGGCCAGCCGGCGCATTTTCGTTTGAGGATCGGACTGGCCGTGGATCAGCAAGCACAAGCGCAGCAAAAGGCAAGCACCTTGCCCATTCCGCGCTGGGAATTCATTGCGCTGTGCGCGGCGCTGATGGCGCTCAATTCGCTGGCCATCGATATCATGCTGCCGGCGCTGCAGCAGATCGGCGCCTCGCTCGGCGTCGAAAATGAAAACCACCGGCAATATGTGGTCACCGCCTATATCCTTGGCTTTGGCGGCGGACAGCTGTTCTTCGGGCCGATCTCGGACCGCTTCGGGCGCCGCGCGCCGCTCGTCGCAGGGCTGGTGATCTACGTCGTGGCGGCCGGCGCTGCGGCAATCGCCCCGTCATTCGCCACGCTTCTGCTATGCCGGGCCGTGCAAGGCATCGGTGCGGCGGCGACGCGCGTCATTGCCGTCTCGATCGTGCGCGATACGTTCGACGGAAGGCGCATGGCCGAAGTCATGTCCTTGATCTTCATGGTGTTCATGGCAATTCCGGTGGTGGCGCCCGGTATCGGCCAGTTCATCATGCTGTTTGCGACCTGGCATGTGATCTTCGTCACCATGGCAGCCGGCGCACTGATCGTGTCCGCCTGGTCGCTGCTGCGCCTGCCCGAGACACTACACCCCGAATATCGCCGGCCGCTGACGCTGTCCTCCATCATTGGCGGCTTCCGCATCGTTCTCACCAACCGCATCGCGCTCTGCTACGCCTTCGCCAGCACCTTCATCTTCGGCGCCATGTTCGGCTTCATCGCCTCGGCCCAGCAGATCTATGTCAGCGTGTTCGATGTCGGCGAGATGTTCCCGGTCATCTTCGCGGGGGTTGCCGGCGTGCTTGCTTTTTCGAACTACCTGAACTCGCGCCTCGTCGGCCGCATCGGCATGCGCCGTCTGTCGCAAAGCGCGCTGCTGCTGTTTCTGGCAATCAGCCTTGCCTGGCTGGTCGTTTCCATCGAAATGAAGATGCCGCTCTGGCTCTTCATTATCTTCTTTGCCTGCGCCATGGTCCCGTTCGGCGCGCTCGGCGCGAACTTCAACGCGCTCGCCATGGAGCCGCTGGGGCACCTGGCCGGCACTGCGTCGTCGATTCTTGGGTTCATGCAGACATTTCTTGGCGGCATTCTCGGCACGCTGATCGGCCAAGCCTTCAACGGCACGGTGACGCCGCTGGCCGCCGGGTTCTGCAGCGTGTCAGTGGCAGCGCTGCTGATGATCCTCCTGGCCGAGCGCGGCAGACTGTTCCAGCCGCATAACCCGCCGGTTTAATGCACATTGCGGGGCGCGCCTAGGATGCACCCTCACTGACCGCGGTGAAGCGAGGGAACAGCGTACGTCCTGCGATTGCTCCACCCATGCTGTCCGAAACGGGCAGTGGGAGAGCCTTGTCGAGCGCCTCGAGGACGGAAGCCACGAAGGCTCGGTTGAGCGGACCGTCGTCCCCTAGATGGGAGTAAGTGGCGCGCGGTTTGCCGATAAGCGTGCCGTTTCGGCGAATTGAGAACTGCAGCGTCAGGGTCATGCCCGCGGTTCCGGGCGGCGGCTCCCAGCAGGCGAAGATCGCGGAGAACATCTCGTCTATGGTGTCGACGGAGTCGGGGCTGCGACATGCGCGTTCCTCAGATCTTGCTTCATTGACACCGGCAACCAAGGCAAGGGCAAAGGCCGTTGCAATAATTGCGGACCGAGGTTTCATTCGAGGTTTCCGGTTTCGCACAGGATTGGACAAGTTTGGCAGCGAAGAATTATTCGGCCCAGAGCTCGCGGCGCAGCTCTCGCCAGCTCTCCCGGTCCGGCGCGACCAGCAGGCCACCTCCGACATGCGACGGCAGATAGGCGCTGCCGTCGAAGCGCGCGGCATGGCCGCCGGCCTCCGCATGGATCAGCACGCCGGCCAGGTGATCCCAGGGCATCAGCTTGTTGTAGACGACGAAATGGCCGTGGCCGCTGGCCAGCAGGCGGTATTCGTGAGCGGCGCAGCGATAATTGAACTGCGATAGCGACTTGGTCTGGTTGCGCGCCAGACGTGAGCGGTCCGGCTCGGGCACATAGTGCCATGAGACCGCACCGGTCATTTCCGACATCGGCGCCGGTTTGGCGACATGGACCTTTTCCAGATTGCCATGGGCATGGCGGATATGGCTGCCGGCGCCACTAACGCCGATCAGCCAGTCCTTGCCGACGGGATCGTGAATGATGCCGGCGACCGTCTCGCCCTTGATCACGACGCCAAGCATGACGCCGAATAGCGGCACGCCGGAGGCGAAGTTGAAAGTGCCGTCGACCGGGTCGATGACGAAGGCGAGTTCGGCATCGCCGAGACCGTCGAGCAGCGTCGGGTCGTCGGAGCAGGCCTCCTCGCCGACGATCATTGCGTGGGGATAACGCTCAAGCAGCCTGGCGGTGATGAGCCGTTCGGCATTGACGTCGGCCTCGGTGACGAGATCGGCGGCCGAAGTCTTGCGACGGACGTCGCCCTCGCTCAACCGGCGAAAGCGCGGCATGATCTCGGCGACGGCGGCTTCCGACAGAAGGTCGGCAAGCCAGTCGATCGCGCTATCGTCAAATGTCATCGGGACGCCTGGTGGTGAGGGTTTCGTTGAGGGCGGAGAAATCGAACAGTTTCCTGTCGAGCAGATGCGACGTGCGCACATTGGCCATGGCGCGGATCATCGTGTCCTTGCGGCCGGGCATGCGCTTCTCGATGTCGTCGAGCATCGCCTTCATGGCGTTGCGCTGCAGACCTTCCTGGCTACCGCACAGATCGCACGGAATGATCGGGAACTTCATGGCGCCGGCGAATTTCTCGAGATCGGCTTCCGCACAATAGGCGAGCGGCCGCAGCACCATGACATCGCCTTCGTCGTTGAGCAGCTTCGGCGGCATGGCGGCCAGGCGCCCGCCATGGAACAGGTTCATGAAGAAGGTTTCCAGTATGTCCTCGCGGTGATGACCGAGCACCAGGGCCGAGCAGCCCTCCTCGCGCGCAATGCGATAGAGATGGCCGCGCCGCAGCCGCGAGCACAGCGAGCAATAGGTGCTGCCCTCGGCCAGCTTGTCGGTGACCACCGAATAGGTGTCCTGATATTCGATGCGATGAGGAATGGCATATCTATCGAGATAATCGGGCAATATGTGCTTGGGAAAGTTCGGCTGGCCCTGGTCGAGATTGCAGGCCAACAGCTCGACCGGTAGCAGCCCGCGCCATTTGAGATCGAGCAGCACGGCAAGCAGGCCGTAGGAATCCTTGCCGCCCGACAGAGCGACCAGCCAACGGTCGCCGGGCCTCACCATGGAGAAATCGTCGATCGCCTGGCGGGCAAGCCGCAACAGCCGTTTGCGCAGCTTGTTGAACTCGACGGAGGACGGCACATCGGCAAACAGCGGATGAAAGCCGCCTTCGGCGTCGGCGATCGGGTCAAGCGTTTTGGCGTCTGGCTGCATGTTCACGGCGCGTCGGCCCTAAAGTCCTGTTGCCGCCCGCAGTAGCGCATCGGACCGAAAATCGAAATCGATTTCCGAATCACGTCCCGGAAAAGGAACGAAAAAAGAAAAGGCCGCCTCGAGGGCGGCCCTTCCTTGTATCGCAACGAACGCGCCGATCAGCGCGAATAGAACTCGACGACCAGGTTCGGTTCCATCTGCACGGCAAACGGAACGTCCGCCAGGCCGGGAATGCGCGTGAAGGCCGCGGTCATCTTGTTGTGATCGGCCTCGATGTAATCGGGCACGTCGCGCTCGGCCAGGCCCACCGATTCCAGCACGATGACCAGCTGCTTCGACTTCTCGCGCACTTCGATGATGTCGCCCGGCTTGCAGCGGAACGAGCCGATGTTGACGCGCTTGCCGTTGACGTTGACGTGGCCGTGATTGACGAACTGGCGCGCCGCAAAGATTGTCGGCACGAACTTGGCGCGGTAGACGACCGCGTCGAGACGCGATTCGAGCAGGCCGATCAGGTTCTCCGAGGTGTCGCCCTTGCGGCGGTCCGCCTCTTCATAGACCTTGCGGAACTGCTTTTCCGAAACGTCGCCATAGTGGCCCTTCAGCTTCTGCTTGGCGCGCAGCTGCAGGCCGAAATCGGAAAGCTTACCCTTGCGGCGCTGACCATGCTGGCCGGGGCCGTATTCACGCTTGTTGACCGGGGACTTCGGGCGGCCCCAGATGTTTTCGCCGAGACGGCGGTCGATCTTGTACTTCGCGGATTCGCGCTTGCTCATCGCATTCCCTTTCAAAACAACGCACCCGGAACCTCATGGTCCGGGTGAAGGAAACGCGCCCTCCTCTGGCCTCCGTTTTCGAGACCTGACAGGGTTTTCCACGCAACGCGACGGAAAGCCCACGGGACACGTCATTTCAAATAAGACATAGGGAAAGTAAAACCGGCTTCCCAAACGTCTTGCACACATAAAGAAAACCACCGGGCATTGCGGCCCGGTGTTGGTGGGCTGGTTAAACGGAGATTTAACCGCTGTCAAGCTTCCGGCTGGCGCGAATCGCCGAACCGGGTAGTGTCATGGTTGTAGAACGTGCCGGATGTGGCGGGAGGTTGCGCCAGCGGCATCAGGAAGGGACTGAAATCAGAGGAGCTGGAATTCGCATGAAGAAGTTCTTCCTTACGTTGGTAGGAGCCGCGGTGATGGCCGGCACGATGGCGGTCGCGCCCGAGCCGGCGCAGGCGCGGCATTGGCACGGGCACAGGCATCACCAGGTCTGCCGCATCGTGGTCAAGAAGAAGGTGGTATGGCGCCACGGCCATCGCAAGGTCATCCGCTACAAAGTGCGGCGCTGCGGTTGGGGCTGGAACTGGTAATTTTTCGGCCTCGCCCGTTGAGACTTCAGGGCCCGCGGCTCAGCCGCGGGCCCTTTTAATTGACCGGCATCCGCGGCCTGAACGGTCAGTCGATCAGTGTTTCGACTTCTTTTCCGGCAGGCCCTTGCGCTTGGTCTCGGCGAATTCCTCGAGCTGTTTTTCGCTCATGGATTTATACATTCCCTTCGACGCGCCTTTGAGCGCGCCCTTCTTGGTCTCGCCGCGCTTGGCTGACAATGCCGCGCCGGCCGCTTTCTGCTGGGCTTTTGAGGTGGCTGGCATGATGGTTTCTCCCGTTCCAATGAGAGGAAAACGCATTGTCTGGTGCGATGTTCCCAAAGCGACAATTGCCTGCGGTCAGGGTATCGCCAGGCCAAATCCCTGCATCAGCCGGCGCGTGGGAAAATTGGCGCTGTTCGAGGTGAAGAACGCAAGGTCGGCGCCTTCCGGCAGCGCCTCTCTGCGATTACCGGCCTCGGTATCGGCAAGCAGCGAGAGCGCCCGGCGCGCGATCGCCTCGGCCGGGTCCAGCCAGTCGACCGGCCAAGGTGCTGTTTTCCGCATGCGGTTGGCCAAAAAAGGATAGTGAGTGCAGGCAAGCACGACGATGTCGGTGCGCAGCCCGTCATGCTCGACGAAGCACGGCGCGATCTCGGCGCGCACGGCGTCCTCGTCGACAAAACCGTCGCGCATATAGGCTTCGGCCAATCCCGCCAGCCTGTCGCTGCCGACCAGGCGGACATGGCATGTCTGCGCCCATCTGCTGATCAGGTCGCGCGTGTACTGGCGCTTGACGGTGCCGGGCGTAGCCAGCACCGAAACCAGGCCTGAGCGCGTGCGTTCCGCCGCCGGCTTGATGGCCGGCACGGTGCCGACGAAAGGGTGGCCGGGAAACCTCTCGCGCAAGGCATCGATGACCAGTGTCGAGGCGGTGTTGCAGGCGATGACCGAAATGGCCGGCGAAAACCGGTCGAGCAGCCTGGCGAACAACTCCAGGATATGTGTTCTCAGCGCCGGCTCCTCCCAGGCGCCGAAGGGGAACGCCGCGTCGTCGGCGACATAGATGAAGCGGCGGTCAGGCATCAGGACGCGCGCCTCACGCAGCACGGTGAGGCCGCCAATGCCGGAATCGAACATCAGGATCGGACGGGCGCTCGATGAATCGGTCATTGTCATTGAGTCACTAAGGGCTGGGAATCACTGAAGGCTGGGGAATCACAAACGAGATCACGAGAGAAGGCCGGCCCATGCATTTTGCTTCGGCCAATGATGCATTATCCCGGATGCTTCTATGTGGAGCCATCGTGGCCTTGATGCGGCAGCCGGTCACACAAGACCGCGCTTGCCGAAACCGCCGGCCCGCGGTCGGCCGTTCGCGGGAGATGCAGATTGAGATGCAGCGGGGTTCGACGACACCGGTGCGGCGCGCTTGGCGGAGGGCGCAGCCAGAGCCGTCACGCCGGCGGCTGACGCTGAATGAAGCGCCGCGGTGCCTCGCAGCGGCCCGGGCCGGTCGAAATCGTCGAAACTCAGGGATGACGCCATATCCGAAGAGCCACCATCCGCCGGCTTGGCCGCCAAGATGACGGCCCACAGCCCAACAAGAGCTAATCCCAGCAGGTTAAGGCCGGAATGCGTATCTTCGCCGTCGAATTTTACGACAAGAACAGTGCCGGCCTGCAGGATCGCGAACAGCGTCGAGAACACGATATACGACCAAAGGATCCAACCCGACCCTTGCGCGTCGCGGCTTCGACGCCAGGCGAAATTCGCGCGGAATAGAACGATCACCAGCGAGGCGACGAGAACGGCCGCGGCCAGTCCTTCCCTGGAAGGACCAGGTTGCGAATTGGCCAAGCCCTCGATGCCGATGGTCCACAAGACGCACAGCACAAAGGTCACGATTTCCGCAACCAGCAGAGCCACGGAATAGAAGAAAAAGCGAAGACGACCGATATTTGAGCTAAACATCCCAGAATCCATCGTTTTGAAAACCATGGATCAAACCAAATAAAATTCGGTTACTGGTGAGGTATGGGAAGTTCCGAGGCTAGTCTTTGTCTTTCGCCCTCGCAGCGCGTGCTGCGGCGGCCGGGAGCCGCCTTGGATCGTCGCCGGGCGATCCGT
This sequence comes from Mesorhizobium sp. WSM4830, assembly GCF_055811495.1. Classification (NCBI taxonomy): domain Bacteria; kingdom Pseudomonadati; phylum Pseudomonadota; class Alphaproteobacteria; order Hyphomicrobiales; family Phyllobacteriaceae; genus Mesorhizobium; species Mesorhizobium sp. WSM4830. The sequence goes on from NZ_JBVVQI010000006.1 coordinate 81,806, forward strand.
CGCCGCGCGGCATGGCCGGCGAGAACCTGTCCAGCGATGATATGATACCGCGCAGCACCTTGAGCTCCGGCTCGGCAAAACCGGGGCGGGTCAGCACTGCGCGCAAATTGTCGACCATCTTCGGCTTCTTCGCTGCCGGGCGGAAATAGCCGCGCGCCTCGAGTGCACCTTCCAGATACGCAAATAGGCCGTGCAATTCTTCCTTGGCAGCCGGCGGCATTTCGGGGCCGGAGAAGTTGGTCCTGGTCTCGTCTTCCAGGCCGGACTTCATCCATTCATAGGACATCAGCAGGGCCGCCTGGGCGATGTTGAGCGAGGAGAAGGCTGGGTCGACGGGGAAGGTGACGATCTCGTCGGCGAGGCCGACCTCGTCATTATAGAGGCCGAAGCGCTCGCGGCCGAACAGGATGCCAGTGCGCTGGCCGGCCCGCTGCCGCGCCCGCAGCGCCCTGCCCGCCTCGACCGGACCGCGCACCGGCTTGAAATTGTCGCGTGCGCGCGCCGTGGTGGCGAAGACGAAGTTCAAATCGGCAACCGCCGAGGCCAGGTCGTCGAACACCGTGACGGCATCGATGACGTGGTCAGCGCGGCTTGCGGCGGCACGCGCCTTCTCGCTTGGCCAGCCGTCGCGCGGATTGACGAGCCGCAGCTCGGCAAGGCCGAAATTGGCCATGGCGCGCGCAACCATGCCGATATTCTCGCCGAGCTGCGGCTCGACCAGGATGATCGCCGGTCCGGACGCTGGAGTTCCGGAGGCAAGAGGGTTGTCGGGATCCTGGGTGGCGGTCATGGCTGTCAATGAGCTGCTGTTTGCGGCATTTCGCAGTCCCCTGCCACATTTGGCAGCGAAAATGAAGCTTTGGCAGGGAATGCCGGCACTAACGGCGCGGTTCGCCGTTTGCGCGGCCAAAAAGCCTTTGATATACGGGCCGCATCCCAGGGCCGGCAGCCGTGCGGGCAAGGCCGTTCCGTTCCCCAAAAGCGAGGCATTCTTTCCATGGCGAAGATCAAGGTGGCGAACCCGGTCGTCGAACTCGACGGCGACGAGATGACCCGCATCATCTGGCAGTTCATCAAGGACAAGCTGATCCACCCTTATCTCGACCTCAAGCTCGAATATTACGACCTCGGCATCGAGCACCGCGACGCCACCAACGACCAGGTGACCATCGATTCGGCCAACGCCATCAAGAAATACGGCGTCGGCGTGAAATGCGCGACGATCACGCCCGACGAGCAGCGCGTCGAGGAATTCAAGCTGAAGAAAATGTGGAAGTCGCCGAACGGCACCATCCGCAACATCCTCGGCGGCACCATCTTCCGCGAGCCGATCATCATGAAGAACGTGCCGCGGCTGGTGCCCGGCTGGACCAAGCCGATCATCGTCGGCCGCCACGCCTTCGGCGACCAGTACCGCGCCACCGACTTCCGCTTTCCCGGCAAGGGCAAGCTGACGATCAAGTTCGTCGGCGAGGACGGCCAGGTGATCGAGCACGACGTGTTCGACGCACCCGGCGCCGGCGTCGCCATGGCCATGTACAATCTCGACGAATCGATCCGCGAATTCGCCCGCGCCTCTCTGAACTATGGCCTGCTGCGTAATTACCCCGTCTACCTCTCGACCAAGAACACCATCCTCAAGGCCTATGACGGCCGCTTCAAGGACATCTTCCAGGAGGTCTACGAGGCGGAGTTCGAAGCCGAATTCAAGGCGAAGAAGCTCTGGTACGAGCACCGGCTGATCGACGACATGGTGGCCTCCAGCCTGAAATGGTCGGGCGGCTATGTCTGGGCCTGCAAGAATTATGACGGCGACGTGCAGTCCGACACGGTGGCGCAAGGGTTTGGCTCGCTCGGCCTGATGACCTCGGTGCTGATGACGCCGGACGGCAAGACCGTCGAGGCGGAAGCCGCGCACGGCACCGTCACCCGCCACTATCGCCAGCACCAGAAGGGCGAGGAGACCTCGACCAATTCGATCGCCTCGATCTTCGCCTGGACGCGCGGCCTCGCACACCGCGCCAAGCTCGACGACAATGCCGAACTGAAGCGCTTTGCCGAGACCCTGGAAAGGGTCTGCATCCAGACGGTCGAGTCCGGCTTCATGACCAAGGACCTGTCGCTGCTGATCGGCCCCGACCAGCCCTGGCTTTCGACCACCGGCTTCCTCGACAAGATCGACGAGAATTTGCAGAAAGCAATGACCTGAGCCCAATCCACATGGGCAAGCCCGTCGTCTACGGCGTGGATTACAGCGTCTATGTGCGCATCGTCCGGCTGGTGTTAGAGGAAAAGGGCGTCGGCTACGAGCTCGTTCCCGTCGACATCTTTACCGCGGACGGCATTCCCGGCTGGTACTTCGAGCACCAGCCGTTCGGCCGCATCCCGGCCTTCGAGCATGACGGCTTTCGCCTTTACGAGACCGGCGCGATCGCCCGTTACGTCGACGAAGCCTTTGACGGCCCGGCACTGCAGCCGGTCGAAGCCCGGCGTCGAGCACGCATGAACCAGATCACCGGCCTGCTCGATGCCTACGCCTACAGGGCCATGGTCTGGGATGTGGCGGTCGAGCGGCTGGAAAAAACGCCGCCCGACGAAGCCGTGATCGCCAACGGTTTGCGGCAGGCGAGAACGACGCTGCAGGCGCTCTCTTCGCTGAAAGCCGAAGGGCCTTGGCTGTTGGGGACGGACCTGACGCTGGCCGACCTGCACGCCGCGCCAATCATCGGCTATTTCGTCAAGGTCGCCGAGGGACAAGCCCTGCTGGCGGAGTTTGCCGAGATTCGGGATTGGTATGCGCGCATCACTCAACGCGCGAGTTTTGCGAAAACCGAAAAGGCTGGGTGAGGAGACAAGCGTTCGGCAATAGGCCCTCTGGTGATTAGCGAAAGCCGAAGTGACATCCAATCTCCCCCTTGCGGGGGAGATCGGCAGCTTCGCCGAAGGCGACCCACTGCGAAATACCGCTCAATCGGGAAGGTAGATCTTCGCCTTCATGAAGGTCTTCGCACGGCCTGTGATCAGCACGCGATCTCCGGCCAGTTCGCATTGCAAATGCCCGCCGCGCTGCGAGCATTGGAATGCCGACAGATGCGTCTTGCCGAGCTTTTCAGCCCAGTACGGCACCAGCGTCGCATGAATGGAGCCGGTTACCGGATCCTCGGGAATGCCCGCCCCGGGCACGAAATAACGCGAGACGAAATCGTGGGCTCGCCCAGCCGCGGTAATAACCAGGCCGAGAGGATGAAAGGTTCCGATCCTGAGCAGATCGGGAACGAAAGATCGCACGGTTGTCTCGTCGGCAAGCTCGACAAACAGGTTCTCGAAATTGCGGAAGCTCGCAACCGGCCGCTGAGGCAATATCGCTTGCAACGCCGAGTTCAGCTCTTCCTCGATGGGCTGCGGCGGAAAACACGGCAGATCGAGCTGATAGGTCTCTTCCCGCCGGGAAACCCGCAGCTCGCCCACCCGGGTGGCGAAGGCCATTTCGCCCTGACCATTGTATTCCGTAGCCAGCACATGGGCGGCCGCAAGCGTGGCATGGCCGCAGAAGTCGACTTCATGGACCGGCGTGAACCAGCGCAAATCCCAACCTCTGCCATTCGGCCGCACGAACGCCGTCCCAGCAAGATTGTTTTCGTTGGCGATGGCCTGCATTACCTGCTCCGACAGCCATTCCTCCAGAAGGAGAACGGCGGCAGGGTTGCCCTGGAAGGCCCGTTCGGCAAAGGCATCGACCTGATACATCGTCAGCGTCGGCATATCGGCCCTCAAAGATATCCGCTGGGCGGCGCGCCACTTCGGCCGTGCCGCCCCCGGTGCAGATTCACGCCGCTTCGAGAGCCGCTTTCACCGCAGCGATCGCGTCTTCGGCCTTCGAGGCGTCCGGGCCGCCGGCCTGAGCCATATCGGGTCGCCCGCCGCCGCCCTGCCCGCCCAATGCCGCAGACGCGACGCGCACCAGATCGATGGCGCTGAAGCGGCCGGTCAGATCATCGGTGACGGCGACGACGACGCTCGCCTTGTTGTCCTCGCCGGCGCCAACAAAGACGACGATGCCGGAGCCGAGCGACTTCTTGCCGGCATCGGCCAGCGGCTTCAGATCCTTTGGCGAGACGCCGGATACCGCCTTGCCGAGAAAACCGACACCGGCAATGGTTTCGTTTTCCGCAGGCACACCGGCTGGCGAGCGATCGCCGAGCGCCAGCTTCTTGCGCGCCTCGGTCAGCTCCTTTTCGAGCTTCTTGCGCTCGTCGAGCAGCGCCTCGACGCGGGCCGGCACATCGGCCGGCGAAATCTTCAGCGCGGCGGCGGCTGCCTTCAGCCGCTTGTCCTGTTCGTCGAGATGCTTTCTGGCCGCTTCGCCGGTCAATGCCTCGATGCGGCGCACGCCGGCAGCGACCGCGCTGTCGGACACAATGCGCACCAGGCCGATATCGCCGGTCGCCCTGACATGCGTGCCGCCGCATAGCTCGACAGAATAAGGCCGGTTGGCCTTGGCGCCATGCAAGCCCGTGCCCATCGAAACGACGCGCACTTCATCGCCATATTTCTCGCCAAACAGCGCCATGGCGCCCTCGGCAATGGCGTCGTCGACGGACATCAGGCGAGTGGTCACAGGGCTATTCTGAACGACGATCTCGTTTGCCATGCGCTCGACCTCTTCGAGCTCGTCCGGCGAGATCGGCTTGTTGTGGGAGATGTCGAAGCGCAGACGCTCGGGCGCGACCAGCGAGCCCTTCTGCGCCACATGGGTACCCAGCACCTCGCGCAGCGCCTCATGGATCAGATGCGTGGCGGAATGGTTAGCGCGCAGCCTGGAGCGGCGCGCGTGGTCCACCTTCAGCTCGACGGTCGCACCCGTCTTGACCGTGCCGTTGGCCACCTTGCCGAGATGGACGAAAAGCCCGTCGGCCTTCTTTTGGGTATCGGATATCTCGATCGAAAACCCGTCGCCCGAAATCACGCCGGTATCGCCCATCTGGCCACCGGACTCGCCGTAGAACGGCGTCTGATTGACAACCACGGCAACAGCGTCGCCCTTGCCGGCACTGTCGATGGTCTTGCCGTCCTTGACCAGCGCCTGGATGAGGCCTTCCGCCTGCTCGGTCTCATAACCCAGGAATTCGGTGGCGCCGTTCTCCTCACGCACCGCGAACCATACTGTCTCGGTTGCGGCCTCACCGGAACCAGCCCAGCTTTTGCGCGCCTCCGCCTTCTGCCGCTCCATCGCCTCGGTGAAGCCGGCAAGGTTGACCGAGATGTTGCGCTGGCGCAACGCATCCTGCGTCAGATCGAGCGGAAAGCCATAGGTGTCGTAGAGCTTGAACGCTGTTTCGCCATCCAGCATGTCGCCGGAGGCCAGCTTTTCCGTCGCCTCCGAAAGCAAGCCCAGGCCGCGCACCAGCGTCTTGCGGAAACGAGTTTCCTCAAGCTTCAGCGTCTCGGTGATCATCTGTTCGCCGCGCACCAGTTCCGGGTAGGCTTGGCCCATCTCGCGCACCAGCGCCGGCACCAGGCGCCACATCAGCGGATCGCGGGCGCCGAGCAACTGCGCGTGGCGCATGGCACGGCGCATGATGCGGCGAAGCACGTAGCCGCGGCCTTCGTTGGACGGCAGCACGCCGTCGGCGACCAGGAAGCAGGACGAACGCAAATGGTCGACGATGACGCGGAACGATGCGACGGTGTCCGCATCCGGACCTTTGCCAAGCGCCGACGATGCAGCGTCCATCAGGTGGCGGAACAGGTCGGTTTCGAAGACGCTTTCGACCCCCTGCAGGATGGAGGCCATGCGCTCCAGGCCCATGCCTGTGTCGATCGACGGACGCGGCAGATCGACGCGCTCGTCCTTCGTCACCTGTTCATACTGCATGAACACCAGATTCCAGAATTCGAGGAAACGGTCGCCATCCTCCTCGGGGCTGCCGGGAGGGCCGCCCCAGATATGCTCGCCACGGTCGATGAATATCTCCGAACACGGCCCGCAAGGTCCGGTGTCGCCCATTGCCCAGAAATTGTCAGAAGTCGCGATGCGGATGATGCGATCGTCCGAAAGGCCGGCGATCTTCTTCCAGTACGAGGCCGCCTCGTCGTCGGTGTGGTAGACGGTGACCAGCAGCTTGTCCTTCTTCAGGCCGAACTCCCTGGTGATCAGGTTCCAGGCAAGCTCTATGGCCCGCTCCTTGAAATAGTCGCCGAAGGAGAAATTGCCGAGCATCTCGAAGAAGGTCAGGTGGCGCGCGGTGTAGCCGACATTGTCGAGGTCGTTGTGCTTGCCGCCGGCGCGAACACTCTTCTGGGCGGTCGTGGCGCGCGAATAGGGCCGCTTCTCCAGACCGGTGAAAACGTTCTTGAACTGCACCATGCCGGCATTGGTGAACATCAGCGTCGGGTCGTTGCGCGGCACGAGCGGGCTCGACGCGACGACCTCGTGACCTTCCTTGCGAAAATAGTCGAGAAATGCCGACCGGATCTCGTTGACGCCACTCATGAATACTGCCTTTTCGAGAGAACCGCCGGCTGCCGGCGGAAAATAGACATGGCCTTTTAGCGGTCGCACCCCAGCCTGTCCAGAAACACCAAATGGGCCAAAATCCCGGCTCTCATCAGCGCTTTGAAACGCGTCTGAATCGCCGTCAAACGCGAACCGCCGGCACGGAGCCGGCGGTTCGAAACGCATCGATTACACAAACTCAGAATCAAAACATCAAATCCAAACCTGTCTGATGCTCCGCGAGACGTCGCTTGCCCTACATCACCCCGGCATCGTCCTCGAAGCCGTCGTCGCTGCTTTCGGAGCCGCCGTTTTCAAGGAATTTCTCGGCGATCAGCCCGGCATTCTGCCGCAACGCCAGCTCGATCTCACGCGCCGTGTCGGGATTGTCGCGCAGGAACAGTTTTGCGTTTTCGCGGCCCTGGCCGAGACGCTGCGAATTATAGGAGAACCAGGCGCCCGACTTTTCGACCACGCCGGCCTTGACGCCGAGATCGACCAGCTCGCCGGTCTTCGAGACGCCCTCGCCATACATGATGTCGAACTCGACCACCTTGAAGGGCGGCGCCAGCTTGTTCTTGACGACCTTGACGCGGGTCTGGTTGCCGACGACCTCGTCGCGATCCTTGACCGAGCCGATGCGGCGGATGTCAAGGCGGACCGAGGCATAGAATTTCAGCGCATTGCCGCCGGTCGTGGTCTCGGGCGAACCGAACATGACGCCGATCTTCATGCGGATCTGGTTGATGAAGATGACCATAGTGTTGGAGCGCGAGATCGAGGCGGTGAGCTTGCGCAGTGCCTGGCTCATCAGGCGGGCCTGCAGGCCGGGCAGCGAATCGCCCATCTCGCCTTCGATTTCCGCCCGCGGCGTCAGCGCCGCCACCGAATCGACGACCAGCACGTCGATGGCGCCGGAGCGCACCAGCGTGTCGCAGATCTCCAGCGCCTGCTCGCCGGTATCGGGCTGCGAGATCAACAGGTTTTCGAGATCGACGCCGAGCTTGCGGGCATAGACCGGGTCGAGCGCGTGCTCGGCATCGACGAAGGCGCAGATGCCGCCCTTCTTCTGGGCTTCGGCCACCGTGTGCAGCGCCAGCGTCGTCTTGCCCGAGCTTTCCGGTCCGTAGATCTCGACGATGCGGCCGCGCGGCAGGCCGCCGACGCCAAGCGCGATGTCCAGCCCAAGCGAGCCGGTCGGCACCGTTTCGATCTCGACGACCTGCTCGTTCGCGCCGAGCCGCATGATCGAACCCTTGCCGAAGGCACGCTCGATTTGCGACAGCGCCGCATCCAGAGCCTTTGATTTGTCCACCGCTTTGTCCTCTACAAGCCGCAAAGAATTCTGAGCCATGATACATCACCCCGTGGTCGTCAATGGAGGCCGGACAATCCCGCAATCCCTAAAAAGAATGTACCTCATTTGTTCTCATTTGTCAATGAGCGCCAAGGGTTTGAAAAATAACAGATATTCATATTTGTTCTATTTTTGTTTCGCAATTTTGCTTCCGGATGTATCCCGCCTCGCATGCGGCGCCGTTGCCGTCACCAACCGAATCGGAGCCGCGATTGCAGGGTTCCGCCCGGCGACCTAGTCTCCTCCCGGGCAACAGCAAAGGGCATTTTGCCGGCATGATGAAATCCCCGACGATCCTGGCCGTGGGCGGCGCCTATATCGAGCGGCGCGGCCGGGTTGCCGGCGCCTTCGTGCCGGCCGCTTCCAACCCCGGCACGATGCGCGAGCATGTCGGCGGTGCCGTCTTCAATGCCTTGCGCTGGGCGGTGCGGCGCGGCGTCTCGGCCTCGTTGCTTTCGGTGCGCGGCGGCGATGCCCTTGGCGACACGGTTTTACGCGCCATCACCGAGGCCGGCATTGCCGACCTGTCGGCGGTGTTCCTCGACCGCACGACGCCAAGCCATACGATGCTGGTCGATAGCGACGGCGGGCTGATCGCCGGCCTTGCCGACATGGTGCTCTACGAACTGGCGCTTCCCAAGCAGATCCGCCGCGCCAAGGTGCGGGAAGCGATCGGTTCGGCGGACGCGGTGCTGTGCGATGCAAACCTGCCGTCTTCCGCGCTGGAGCGGCTGGCGGCACTCGCCGCCGGCAAGCCGGTGTTTGCGCTTGCGGTCTCGCCCAGCAAAGCGGCGCGGCTGACGCCGGTGCTCGACCGTCTGGCCGTGGCGTTCATGAACCGGCACGAGGCCGGCGTGCTCGCCGGCGTTGACATCAATGCTGACGATCAAGGCGTCATCGACGGCCTGAGACGCGCCGGCCTGAAAAGCGGCGTGGTCACCGACGGCGACGGTCCATTGCTCGGTTTCGACCAAACCGGCGCGTTCTCGATCTCGCCACCGCCGCTACAAAAACGGACCAATGCTGCCGGCGCCGGCGACGCATTGGCCGGCGCCACGATCGCTGCCCTGCTGCGCGGCCTGACGCTGCGCGCGGCACTGCGCGAAGGCATTGCCGCCGCGGCGCTCGCCGTCGAGCGCGCCGCCTTCACCAGCGCCAGCTTTGCCGAGGCGCTGGCGCTCGTGCCCGAGGCGCGGGACCTGGTGTGAAATGCGGCCCGGAATTGCCGAAGCATGACGCAGCCTATTTGCCGGCGCGCAGTCCTGCCTCGTAGGCGCGGCGCGCCCAGATCGCCATCTCGTCTGGATCGTCGAAAGCGCTGTCGGGAACGCTCCAATAGGGCATCGACACGAGCTTGCCGTGGCGCGAGCCGGTGTAGGTCCATTGCCGGCACCCGGCCGCTTCGAAATCCGGGGCGCTTTCCGCGTCGGCCTTCAGCATCAATTCGCCACGGATGACGATGGCGACGATGACGCCGTCGAGATAGATGCCCTTGCCGCCGAACAGCTTACGGATGCTGACCGGGCCGAGGCCTTCGAAAAGCTCTTCTATGCGCTCGTTGTCCATGCGGCGATCATGTCACCCGGATTTCCCCTTGTCATCGACGCAACCGGCACCATCCTGACAAGTTCAGAATCAATTTCGTCGGAGTTTTTTCATGCCGCTTCTGCTCAAGGGGTCCTGCCGGTGCAATGCCGTGCATTTCGAGGTGGAAAGCCACACGCCGGTGCCGTTCATGCTGTGCTACTGCTCGATCTGCCGCAAGCAGCAGGGCGGCGGCGGTTTTGCCATCAATCTCGGCGCCGATTACGAGACGCTGAAAATCCAGGGCAAGCGCCATCTCGGCGTCTACCGCGCCGAGATCGAGGACGACGAGCACCCGCAACGCGAGATCTCGACGGGCGAGCGGAATTTCTGCACGAAATGCGGGACGGCGCTCTGGCTCTACGATCCGACCTGGCCGGACTTGGTGCATCCGTTTGCCTCGGCGATCGACACCGACCTGCCGAAGCCGCCGGAGAAGGTGCATCTGATGCTGAAATACAAGGCGAATTGGGTCGAGCCGGATATCGGCAAGGGCGACAAGGTCTTCGATGTCTACCCGGAGGAGTCGATCGCAGACTGGCACAAGCGAACGGGGATGTGGGTGGATTAGCTATTTGCGTGGCGCGGCGGGCGCTGGCGAATGCCGTGCCCAGGGGATGGACGAAACCTGTCCGTCGTCATCCTGGGGCGGAGCAAGGAGCGAAGCGACGCGGCGCAGACCCCGGGATCCATGCCGCGACTTCTGAGCGCTGCTGCGATGCAGAATTCTGCTCCGCTGCACTCTTCGGTTAAGGTTACGGCATGGATGCCAGGGTCTCCGCGACGGAGCTTCGCTCCTGCTTCGCCCAGGGATGACGAAGTTGCGAGGCCTCGGCCAATCTCGAACGTGTCGAGAGCTAGCGGTTTCCAATCAGGCCGAAGCGCGGGCCTCGGCCAGTGCCTTGAGGTCGGCCGGCTTCAACTCGACCGATTCGCCGCAGCCGCAGGCCGAGCTCTGGTTCGGGTTCTTGAAGGTGAAGCCGGTGCGCAGCGTCGTCTGCTCGAAGTCCATCTCGGTGCCGAACAGGAAAAGCGCTGCCTCCGGCGCGACATAGACATGGGCGCCGTCGCGCTCGATATGATCGTCCTTGGTGTTGGGTTCGGTCACCAGGTCGACCGTATATTCCATGCCGGCGCAGCCGCCCTTCTTGATGCCGAGGCGAATGCCGTGCGCATTCTCACGGGTCGCGACGATCTCGCGCACCCGGTCGGCGGCCTTTTCGGTCATGGTGATGACGGCGAAGCGCCCCATGTTTTCTTTCTCCACTTTCGCGCAGGTTCAAGGCCTGCGGAACGTCTCATACCTCAAAATGGTTACAACTGCGTCTTACTGCAAGGGGTTTATTGCCACTGCCCCTTCAACGCGGCTGTTGCGTATGCGTCCAGCGCGACAACGGCGGAATCCTGGTTATTTTCCTCCAACGTATAAAAAGCATCATCCAAGGCTTCAAAAGTTATGCCGTCGCCGACGCTTTTACCTACCAAATCCATCCTTACCGACCTGTCTTCGGGGAAATACTCTCCAAACAATGCACAAGCTTGGCGAGTCAAGTCTGCATGTCGCTCCAAGCCCATTGCAACAAAACCCTGAATAGCGCCGCTGACGGTTATTCCATAAGAATTATAAAAATATTGCCAAAAGCCGCCGTTTAGAACCTGCCAATGCAATAGTTCTACGCAGAGTACATTCTTTATTGGCACGGGTATTTTTGAAATAACTTTATGGTATTCGGCAGGCTCGTCGAGTGCTTCCAGAACTGGATCGCCCCAAAGCTCTACGACTCTCGCCGAAGGCGGAATGTCACCATCGGGCAGTTCGGTCGGCAAGGCATCATCAGCCATCAAATTTTGCCCCGAGGCTCAATACCACCCAACCGCCACCTGCGCCTCTTCCGACATGCGGTCGGGCGACCAGGGCGGGTCGAAGGTCATGTTGACCTCGACGCCGGAGACGCCTTCGACGGCGCCGACGGCGTTTTCGACCCAGCCCGGCATTTCGCCGGCCACCGGGCAGCCCGGCGCGGTCAGCGTCATGTCGATCTTGACCGAGCGGTCGTCCTCGATGTCGATCTTGTAGACGAGGCCGAGCTCGTAGATGTCGGCCGGGATCTCCGGGTCGTAGACCGTCTTCAGCGCCGAGACGATGTCGTCGGTCAGCCGCGCCAGTTCGTCGGCGGGAATCGTCGATCCGGAAACCGCCGCATTGGTCGTCGTTTCCGAAGCGGTCTCGGCGGTGTGGCTGGCATCATCCATGATCGTCACCCGAAGAACTTTCGCGCCTTTTCCAGCGCATCGGCCAAAGCATCGACTTCGGCCCTGGTATTGTACATGCCGAACGATGCCCTGCATGTGGATGTTACGCCGAAGCGTTTCAACAGCGGCTGGGCGCAATGCGTGCCGGCGCGGACAGCCACGCCCTGCCGGTCGATGACCATCGACACGTCATGGGCGTGGATGCCCTGCAGCTCGAACGAGATGATGGCACCCTTGCCGGGCGCATCGCCGAAGATGCGCAGCGAGTTGATGGCGCGCAGTTTTTGATGCGCATAATCCTTCAGATCGGCCTCATGCGCGGCGATGCGCTCGCGGCCGATCTTTTCCATGTATTCCAGCGCCGCACCAAGCCCGATCGCCTGGACGATCGGCGGCGTGCCGGCCTCGAAACGGTGCGGTGGATCGTTGTAGGTGACGATGTCTTGCGTCACCTCCTCGATCATTTCGCCGCCGCCCATGAACGGGCGCATGCGCTCCAGAATGTCCTTCTTGCCGTAGAGCACGCCGATGCCCGACGGGCCGTAGACCTTGTGGCCGGTGAAGACGAAGAAGTCGCAGTCGAGATCCTGCACGTCGATCGGCATATGCACGACGCTCTGGCTGCCGTCGACCAGCACCGGAATGCCGCGGGCATGCGCGATGCGCACGATCTCCTTGATCGGCGTCACCGTGCCCAACGCATTCGACATATGCGTGATGGCAACCAGCTTCGTCCGGTCTGTCAGCCGCTTTTCGAATTCCTCGATGTGGAAGACGCCGAGATCGTCGACCGGCACCCAGACCAGCTTGGCGCCCTGGCGCTCGCGGATGAAATGCCATGGCACGATGTTGGAATGGTGCTCCATGATCGAAAGCACGATCTCGTCGCCTTCGCCGATATTGGGCATGCCGAAGCCGTAGGCGACCGTGTTGATCGCCGCCGTGGTGTTCGAGGTGAAGACGATGTTGTCGGTGCTCGGCGCGTTGAGAAATCTCTGTACGATCTTGCGCGCGTTCTCATAGGCGTCGGTCGCGGCATTCGACAGGAAATGCAGGCCGCGATGGACGTTGGCGTATTCCTGGGAATAGGCGTGCTGGATAGCGTCGAGCACGGCCTGCGGCTTCTGCGCCGAGGCGCCATTGTCGAGATAGACCAGCGGTTTGCCGTAGACTTGGCGCGACAGGATCGGGAAATCGCGGCGGATCGCCTCGACGTCATAGGGGATGTTTTCGACTTTCTGGTCCATCACAAGCTCTCTCGAGGCACCGCCTCATTCCGTCCAGCACCCCTCATCCGTCTCGGCGCTGCGCGCCGATCCACCTTCTCTCACAAGGGGAGAAGGTCAGGCGCTCTACCCGTGCGCCACGAACCAGTTGTCGAGACGTGCTTCCAGCGCCTCGACGATGGCCTCGTCATCCAGTTCCTCGATCACCTCGGCGACGAAGGCCTTGACCAGCAGGCCGCGCGCGGTCTTCTCGTCGATGCCGCGCGCCATCAGGTAGAACAGATGGCTGTGGTCGATCTCGGTGACGGTCGCGCCATGGCCGCAGACGACGTCGTCGGCAAAGATTTCCAGCTCCGGCTTGGTCGAGAACTCGCCGTCGTCCGACAGCAGAAGCGTGTTGCAGGCCATCTTGGCGTTGGTCTTCTGCGCATATTGGTGGACGTTGATGCGGCCCTGGAAGACGCCGCGCGCTCTGCCGGTCACCACATTGCGGATGACTTCGGTCGACGCGGTGTGCGGCACGGCATGGTCGAGCACCATGGTGACGTCGGTATGGGTGTCGCCGGCGAGCAGATTGATGCCGCGCAGCGTGAATTCGGCGCCCTCGCCGGTCGTCTTCACAACGACCTCCTGGCGCACCAGCTTACCGCCGGCATTCATCACGAACAGTGTCAGTTTCGAATTCTTGCCGAGATGCGCCTTGAACTGGGCGAGATGCGTTGCCGTATCCGGCTGCTCCTGCACGACCAGCCATGTCACTTCGGCGCCCTCGCCAAGCACAAGCTGGCTGACCGAACTGACCAGCGCCGCCCCCTCGCCCGCCTGGCGCTCGACGATAACAGCCCTGGCGCCGGCACCGACACGGATGGCCAGGCGTACATGCGTCTGGCCACCGGCCTGCAAATTCTGCAGTTCGAGTGGCTTTCCCAGTTTGGTACCGTCAGCGATGTCGACGAAATACCCGTCGACAACAAAGGCAGTGTTCAGCGCGCCTATGGCGTCGTCGCTGCCATAGGAATCCAACCCAGGTGCTGCGCTGCCGTCGGTCAGCTTCTCCGACAGGCGCTGCACGACAACGCCTTCGATATCGGGCAGTTTCGTACTCGACACGCCGTTCAGCACCGGCAAAACGCTGGAGCCTTCGACGATGGGCGCAATGGCTTTCGCGACCGCTGCCGGATCGAAGTCCGGCACCGAGGTCAGCAGCCGGCGCAGGTCCGTATAGTGCCAGGATTCGATGCGCCGCGTCGGCAGGCCGCTCTTGATCGCCTCGATGGCGTCGTCGCGCTTCAGCATCACCGCGCCGTCGCCGGGCAGCAGCGACAGCCGCTCGCCAAAGGCGTCGATCAGCGCCGTTTCGGCCAATGTTCGCTGGGGTGTCGTGTGCATATTCATCAGTATCGCCTTGTTTGGCTTGCCTTCCGGGCCTGCTGGCATCTCACGCGGCTTGCCCGATCACGCCGGCATAGCCATTGGCCTCGAGGTCGAGCGCCAGCGACTTGTCGCCCGACTTGATCACCTGGCCCCTGTAGAGCACGTGCACCGTATCCGGCACGATGTATTGGAGCAGGCGCTGGTAGTGGGTGATGACGACGATGGCCCGGTCCGGCGAGCGCAGCGTGTTGACGCCGTCCGCGACGATCTTCAACGCGTCGATGTCGAGCCCGGAATCGGTCTCGTCGAGGACACACAGCTTCGGCTCCAGCAGCTTCATCTGCAGGATCTCCGCGCGCTTCTTCTCGCCGCCGGAAAAGCCGACATTGAGCGGCCGCTTCAGCATCGCCATGTCCATGTTGAGCGAGGCCGCCGCTTCCTTCACGCGCTTGAGGAATTCCGGGATTTTTAGCGGTTCCTGGCCGCGCGCCTTGCGCTGCTCGTTCATCGCAACTTTCAGGAATTCCATGGTCGCCACTCCCGGTATCTCCATAGGATACTGGAAGGCGAGAAAGATGCCCGCGGTAGCGCGCTCGGCCGGATCCATTTCGAGGATCGACTGGCCGTTGTAGAGGATGTCGCCTTCGGTGACCTCATAGTCCTCGCGGCCGGCGAGGATGTAGGACAGCGTCGATTTCCCCGAGCCGTTCGGACCCATGATGGCGGCAACCTCGCCAGCCCTGACCGTCAGGTTCAGGCCGCGAATGATCTCGGTGCCGTCATCGACGATACGGGCATGGAGGTTTCTGATTTCAAGCATTTTTTTCTTTCCTGAAAATTCTTATCCGGTCAGCCGACCGAGCCCTCGAGGCTAATCCCGATCAGCTTCTGCGCCTCGACCGCAAACTCCATCGGCAGCTGCTGGATGACATCCTTGACGAAGCCGTTGACGATCAGCGCGATCGCCTCTTCCTCCGGGATGCCGCGCTGCATGACGTAGAATTTCTGGTCCTCGGAAATCTTCGAGGTGGTTGCCTCATGCTCGAACTGCGCGGTCGAATTCTTGGCTTCCATGTAGGGCACGGTGTGTGCGCCGCATTGGTCGCCGATCAGCAGGGAATCGCAATTGGTGAAGTTGCGGGCGTTGGTCGCCTTGCGGTGCGCCGATACCTGGCCGCGATAGGTGTTCTGCGAGAAGCCGGCGGCAATGCCCTTGGAGATGATGCGGCTCGACGTGTTCTTGCCGAGATGGATCATCTTGGTGCCGCTATCGACCTGCTGGTAGCCGTTCGAGACGGCGATCGAATAGAACTCGCCGCTGGAATCGTCGCCGCGCAGGATGCAGCTCGGATATTTCCAGGTGATGGCGGAGCCGGTCTCGACCTGCGTCCACGAAATCTTCGAACGATGGCCGCGGCAGTCGCCGCGCTTGGTGACGAAATTATAGATGCCGCCCTTGCCTTCGGCGTCGCCGGGATACCAGTTCTGCACCGTCGAATATTTGATCGCGGCATCGTCGAGCGCGATCAGCTCGACCACCGCGGCATGAAGCTGGTTCTCGTCGCGTTGCGGGGCCGTGCAGCCTTCGAGATAGGAGACGTAAGCCCCCTCCTCGGCGATGATCAGCGTGCGCTCGAACTGGCCGGTGTTCTTCTCGTTCATGCGGAAATAGGTCGACAGTTCCATCGGGCAGCGCACGCCCTTGGGCACGAAGACGAAGGAGCCGTCGGTGAACACGGCCGAATTCAGCGTCGCGTAGAAATTGTCGGAGGTCGGCACGACAGAACCGAGATATTTCTTCACCAGCTCCGGATGCTCGCGGATCGCTTCCGAGATCGAGCAGAAGATGACGCCGGCCTGCGCCAGCTCCTTCTTGAAGGTGGTGACGACGGAGACCGAATCGAACACCGCGTCGACGGCGACGCGGCCCGACTTGTAAACGTTGTCGCTGGCTTCCTCGAGCTCCGACGCATCGGTCTTCTGCACGCCGGCGAGGATTTCCTGTTCCCTGAGCGGAATGCCGAGCTTCTCATAGACCTTCAGCAGTTCGGGATCGACCTCGCTGAGCGAGGTCGGCCCGGGCGTGCTCTTGGGTGCCGCGTAATAATAGAGATCCTGGAAATCGATCTTGGGATAGTGGACGCGCGCCCATTTCGGCTCGTCCAGCGTCAGCCAGCGGCGATAGGCTTCCAGGCGCCATTCCAGCATCCAGGACGGCTCGTCCTTCTTCGCCGAAATGAAGCGGATAATGTCTTCACTCAGGCCCTTGGGGGCCTTGTCCATCGCGATTTCGGTCTGGAATCCGTATTTATACTGGTCGACATCGATCTTTCGGACTCGATCGATCGTCTCCTGCACAGCAGGCATCAGCGTTCTCCATCCACGCCGGGGTCAAGGCCCGGCAGTTTTCAAACTATGGCACCGCAAACGAGCACCCTTGGGCACCCGAAGCAGCGTAAGTTTCATATAGTGCGTTCATGCCGCAAATTCACCCGGCCAAATGCGAACGCACGGCTCTACCAGGCCACAAGGGCCCAAATATTCCGTTGCCGCGCTCAGGCGGCCTTTTCCCTGTTTGCCTTTTCCGTACCGGCTTGCCGCGCGACGATTGTCGCCAGCGCCGAACGAAACAGCTCGATATCTTCAGCGCTGGTCGCGTGGCCGATGGACACGCGCAACGCGCCGAGACTGTCGCCATAACCCATGGCTTTCAGCACGTGACTAGGCCCGACTTTGCCCGACGAACAGGCCGATCCAGCCGACAGAGCCACACCGGCAAGGTCGAAGGCGATCTGCGCCGTCTCGGCCTTGATGCCGGGAATAGCGAAGAACGTGGTGTTGGCAAGTCTTGGCGCGCCGGTCCCGAAGATTTCGGCGTCCGGAACAAGCGTTTTCACGATCGCCTCGACTTCGTCGCGGCGCTGCCGCACCGCTTCGATCGTTTGCAACCCGGCAAGCGCCTCGCGCGCTGCCGCGCCAAACCCTGCAATCGCCGCCAGGTTTTCGGTGCCGCCGCGATGGCCTTTTTCCTGGCCGCCGCCGCTGACCAGCGGTCTTGGCATCGTCAGGTCCGACGCCGCGATAATGGCGCCGACGCCCTTGGGGCCGCCGATCTTGTGCGACGACAGAATCAAATAGTCTGCGTAACCCGCTGACATATCGAGCGGAATGCGGCCGGCAGCCTGCACCGCATCGACAACCAGGATGCCACCCGCCGCCTTGGCGATTTCGGCAATGCGGCCAATCGGCTGGATCACGCCGGTCTCATTGTTGGCGGCGTGGATCGCGACCAGCGGCAAACCGTCGGCCTTGTCACGCGCACTAAGTGCTGACGCCAGGACGTCGAGCCTGACGATGCCGTCGGCATCGACGCCGATCCGCGTTACCTGCCCCGCGGGGAAGCGCCCGCCATTGAGCAGGCAGGGATGGTCGGCCTCGGACACGTAAAGCCGGCTCATGCGGACGGCGCCGCGCCCCATCTGCCAGTCCGGCGTCAGCAGCGTCGAGGCCGCTTCCGTCGCGCCGGAGGTGAATACGACATGCTCGGCTTTGGCGCTGACCAGTCGCGCCACGTCGCGCCTGGCGTCTTCGATCAGCCGCCGCGCAGCGCGGCCCTCGGCATGGACCGAGGACGGGTTGGCGGCGATGTCGAGCGCAGCGACCACCGCCGCGCGCGCCGAGGCAAGCAGCGGCACGCTGGCGTTGTAGTCGAGATAGGCGCGTGCTCCGGCCATTTGCGTCCAACTGGTCCCTTCAAAAGCCGTTCCGCGAAGATAGCGCGTTATTTCCTTGAAATTGCAAGGCAAGACGTCCTATTTACGCGGCTTGCGGCGTGGGTGGCCGAGCCACAGCTTTTGGCCGCCCAGTTTTGAACAATTCTAAACTAGCTTCTAGAAAGACGCTCGCCCTGCGTCAAGGCCTAGGGAAAGTTGTTCCGGGCGCCGCGCAATTTATGCCAAGTGGAGTATTTCATGCCTGAGGTCATTTTCACCGGTCCGGCCGGCCGCCTGGAGGGTCGCTATCAGCCCTCGAAGGAAAAGAGCGCGCCGATTGCCATCGTCCTGCACCCGCACCCCCAGTTCGGCGGGACGATGAACAACAAGATCGTCTACGACCTCTTCTACATGTTCCAGAAGCGCAATTTCACCACGCTGCGCTTCAATTTCCGCGGCATCGGCCGCAGCCAGGGCGAGTTCGACCACGGCACTGGTGAGTTGTCCGACGCCGCCGCGGCGCTCGACTGGGTGCAGTCGCTGCATCCGGATTCCAAGAGTTGCTGGGTTGCCGGCTATTCGTTCGGCTCGTGGATCGGCATGCAGCTTCTCATGCGCCGGCCCGAGATCGAGGGCTTTATCTCGGTCGCGCCGCAGCCCAATACCTATGATTTCTCGTTCCTGGCGCCATGCCCGTCGTCCGGCCTGATCATCCATGGCGATGCCGACAAGGTCGCGCCGCCGAAGGACGTGCAGGGCCTGGTCGACAAGCTGCACACGCAAAAGGGCATTACCATCACCCAGAAGACCTTGCCCGGCGCCAACCATTTCTTTGCCAACCATGCGGAGCTTCTGATCGAGGAATGCGCGGACTATCTCGATCGCCGGCTGGCCGGGGAACTGTCCGACCCACGGCCGAAGCGGCTGAGATAATCGGCGATGTACCAACCACCCCACTTTCAGGAAACACGGCCGGACGTCCTGCACGGGCTGATCCGGGCGCATCCGCTTGGCCTGCTGGTGTCGAACGGCACCGAGGGGCCGGTCGCCAACGCAATTCCCTTTCTTCTAGACGCGCCCTCCTTGCTCAACGCGGATGTGCCGCCGAATGGCAGGCTGCGCGCACATCTGGCGAAAGCCAATCCGCAATGGCGGCTTTTGGCCGACAATCCCCTGGCGCCGGTGCTGGTCGTCTTCCAGGGCGCCGACGCCTATGTGACGCCGTCCTGGTATGAGACCAAGCGTGAAACCGGCAAAGTGGTACCGACCTGGAACTACGCCATCGTCCAGGTGCGCGGCATCGTCACGGTGATCGAAGACCAGGATTGGCTGGCCGAGCAGATTTCCGATCTGACGATGTCGCAGGAGGGCAACCGCTCGGCGCCATGGGCGGTAACCGACGCTCCGGCACCCTTTATCCAGTCGCAGATCAAGGGCATCGTCGGCCTGGAGATCGCAATCACCGAAATCAGCGGTAAATGGAAAGTCAGCCAGAACCGCCCGGCCGCCGACCGCGTCGGTGTCGCCGAGGGGCTCGAGAGCGAGACTGCCAACTCGGCCGACATGGTCCGGCTGGTAAGGTCCTACGGCGGGCTGGACGGCAAGTAATCTGGATTGCTTGCTCGACCGGTTTCAGGCCGGTCGCGGGCTCAATCGACCTTGGTCATCGCCGCCTTTCGCTCGTTGGCGATCAGCCAGAGATTGCGGATATAGATCAACAGGCCCATGGCCTGGCCGGCGATGAACACCGGATCCTGACGCTGGATGGCATAGATCAGCAGCAGGCCACCGCCGAACAGCGAAAAGAACCAGAAGGCGATCGGCACGACGCTGCGCTTGGCCTTTTCCGACGCCACCCACTGCACCAGAAAGCGCATGGTGAAGAAGAACTGGGCGACGAAGCCGAGCAGAACCCAGGCATCGAATTGCTTGACGAAAACATCGTGAAGCCAGGTCGCCAATTCCTGAAGCACGTTACCCATGCCTGATTTCCTCTACTTTGGGCATCCTGCGGCGCCTGCGGCGCAGCCACCAGACGCCGGCAAGATCGAGCACGCCCTGAAGGCCGCGATCGAAGATGCCGTAATTCGATTTGCCGTGACGGCGGGAGCGGTCGACGACGTCGCAATGGACGACGCGGTAGCCCTCCTGGATGACCAGCGCCGGAACAAAGCGGTGGGTGCCGTCGAAGAACGGCAATTTCCTCAAAATGTCGGTGTGGATCGCCTTGAGGCCGCAGCCGGTATCCCGCGTCTCGTCGTGCAGGATGGCTTTTCTCAGCCCGTTGGCGAAACGCGACGCCAGCTGCTTGATCTTGCTGTCGCGGCGCTTCAGACGCTGTCCCTGCGCGGCCCCGACTTCGGGACCAGCCTGCCGCAGTGCGTCGATCAACACTGGGATATAGCCGGGGTCGTTCTGGCCGTCGCCGTCAATGGTGGCGACGATATCGCCGCGCGCCGCCCAGGCGCCTGAGCGCACCGAAAGCGACTGTCCGGCGGATTTTTCATGCCTGAGATGGCGCAGCGGAAACCGGCGAAGCGCTGCTTCTGCTGCAAGCACCGAAGGCGTATCGTCTGTCGAGCCATCGTCGACGACAATGACTTCGAAGTCCCGCCCGGCCATGGCAATGGCGATCTCGTCGAGCAGAAGCGGCAGGTTCGCCGCCTCGTTCCGGCAAGGAATGACGATGGATATCTCCGGCATCTCGACTCTGTCACAGGATATGGCATTCGATCGATGCCGCGCGGTCCAGAGGAAGAGCCCCGCTGGCGCGGCGCCTCATTACGCCAGCCGAAACAATGACGCAAGCAGGCCGCACGCTATCCGCGCGGACGCGAAAACCGGATTCCACTTTTGCTGATCGCACAAAGCCATCCGAAGCGCGATCGGACACAAAACCGGATTCCACTTTTGCTGATCGCGCTTGAGTGCTAAACGCCCGCCTTCATGCATAGCCGGGCCGCGTTCGGCCGGAAGCTTTTCGGGAAAGAAAATGTCCGCCTTCAAATCCGATTTCCTGCGCACGATGAGCGAGCGCGGTTTCATCCACCAGACCTCGGACGATGCCGGCCTCGACCAGCTTTTCGCGACGGAAACGGTGAGCGCCTATATCGGCTTCGACGCAACCGCGAGGAGCCTGCATGCCGGGTCGCTGATCCAGATCATGATGCTTTACTGGCTGCAGCAGACCGGCCACCGGCCGATCGCCCTGATGGGCGGCGGCACCTCGATGATCGGCGATCCGTCGTTCAAGGACGAGGCGCGCAAGCTTTTGACGCCGCAGGACATCGAGGACAATCTCGCCGGCATCCGCCGCAACTTCACGCCTTACCTCAAATTCGGCAGCGGCCCGAACGACGCCGTCATGATCAACAATGCCGACTGGCTGATGGACATCAACTACGTCAATTTCCTGCGCGATGTCGGCCGGCATTTTTCGGTCAACCGCATGCTGGCCTTCGATTCGGTCAAGCTCCGGCTGGATCGCGAGCAGTCGCTGTCGTTCCTAGAATTCAACTACATGATCCTGCAGGCCTACGACTTCGTCGAACTCTACAAACGCCTCGGCTGCCGGCTGCAGATGGGCGGCTCCGACCAGTGGGGCAACATCGTCAATGGCATCGATCTCGGCCATCGCATGGAAGGCGCGCAGCTTTATGCGCTGACGACGCCGCTGCTCACCACCTCCTCCGGCGCCAAGATGGGCAAGTCGGCCTCGGGCGCAGTCTGGCTCGATGCGGAGATGTTGAGCCCGTACGAGTTCTGGCAATATTGGCGCAACACCGAGGATGCCGATGTCGGCCGTTTCCTGAAGCTCTACACGACCTTGCCGCTCGCCGAGATCGCACGTCTCGAACGGCTCGGCGGCTCGGAGATCAACGAAGCCAAGAAGATCCTCGCCACCGAAATCACCGCCATGCTGCATGGCCGCGAGGCGGCGGAGGAGGTAGCCAAGACAGCAGAAGCGCTTTTCGAAAGAGGTCAGTCAACCGAGTCATTGCCGACAGTAACAATCGACAAAGGAGAGGATGACAGATGGCAATTTGGCAGGTCGAATGCTGCAATTGCGGTCGCGTCCGGGCTTGTGTCATCTAACTCGGAAGCTCGGCGCAAGATGGCGGAAGGTGCTCTACGCATCAATGACAGGGTCGTCACCGATCCGAACGAAATTGTCTTGTGGACCGACCTGTACGAAAACACCGGAGCATTCAAAGTTCAACTGGGGAAGAAGAAGGTCGTTCTGGTGCGGCCGATCTAACGCCTGCTGAGGCTTAGGTGAAACCTAGCCGGGGACGGGCGCAAGCAATGGATCGCTGCATTCCTCGGCCACTGTAACGGCATGGATCCTAGGGTCTCCGCGACGTCGCTTCGCGCCTGCTCCGCCCTAGGATGACGAAGGCATGGTGGCTCAAGGCTAGTCGCGGATGTCGGAGAGCGAGGCGGTCGCGTGGCGGCCGATGGCAAAGCAACCTTCGAGATTGGCTGAAACCACCCCTCGCTTCGTCATCCTAGGGCGGAGCAGGCGCGAAGCGACGTCGCGGAGACCATAGGATCCATGCCGTTACCTCTAGGCGCTGCTACGCTGAACAGCACCTCACCCGGCCTTTTCGCCTCACCCCCCTCACCTACCCATCTCAGCGATATTCAAAGATCGACCGGAAAATCCCGGGCGCGATCACCGATAGCGGATTGACCTCGAGGATCGGCTTGTTGGCGTTGCCCTTGAGCCGGTAGGTGACGCCGATCAGGCCGCGGTCGCGGCCGTTGCCGAGCAGCGCGCCGATCAGCGGCAGTTCGCCGAAGATGCGGTTTACGCCGTAGGCTGGCATGAACGTGCCGGTCATGTCCATATTGTTGTTCTGGTCATAGAGCGTGCCTTGGAAGGTTGTGCCGATGCGCGGACCGCGCAGCACGCCGTTGCGCAGCTTCAGATAGCCGCTGCCCTTCTCGATCTCGCTGAAACCGCGCTCGAACTTCACCCTCGATGTGTCGAGATTGCCTTTGACCGCCTCGTTGAGGCTGCGGCTGTCGCCGGCCGGCGTCGTCGACACGATCGAGGCGAGCTTCGGCTCGTTGACGACAACGAAATTCCTGGCGTCGACCTGGCCTTTCAGCGGACCGTCGCCGGCCCCGGTGAGCGCCAGCGTGATCGAGCCGCCTTCCATATGCTCGTAGATGTTGAGGAAGCGCAGTATGGCGCCGGCATCGGCCGACTTCATGTTGAGCGTTCGCAGGCCGCCGCCGGTGGTGTTGCTGACGGTGATCGCGGCTCCCGAACTTGCCGTGGCGCTCACCTTGAGCCCGTTCACCCGGGAGCCGGCGGCGCTGTAGTCGAGCTTCAGATTCGACAGCACCTCGTCGTGGAAGCCGGTCAGGGAGCTGACGTCGGCGCTGACCGAGATCGCATCGACGCCGGTGGTCTTGGTGGCGGTGTCGACGTCGGACGTGAATTGCTTGATCAGCGAGCGTGCGTCCAGCGCGCTGCCGCTGACCTCGACCGCATAGGCCTTGCCCGACCGCTTCACCGAGACGGCGACGTCGTCGCCCCTGTTCAACGTGACCTTGCTGAACCGGGCCGAGGACAAGGCGCCGTTGACCAGCACCGCGCTGCCATCGATGGAGAAGGTCTTGCCGTCGAGTTCGAAATTGGACAGGGTCGTGGTGTCGCCGGTCTTCGCCATGGCGAAGACGACCTTGGCGGGAATGCCGGGGCCCTTGCTCCAGCCGGCCCAGGGAATGTCCAGCCTGGCATTGGTCAGGTCCGCCGACACGTTCTGGTTGCCGGTGCCGCTCTTGTCGATTGCCACCTTGATGGTCCCGGAAAGCAGCGTCGACAGGCCAGGCATGGCGGTGGCGCGCGTCTTGTCGTCGAGCACCAGCGCTACTTTACGACTGCGCGGCGGGCCGCCATCCCTGAGCGGCTCGATCAGGTCGAGCTCGGCCGGAATGCCGTTGAGCAGCGCCTCGGCCGAGATCACCGCCCGGTCGGGCGCGACGGTGATCGCGCCATCGGCATGGCTGATCGTCTGGCCCTCAAACGGCTTGCCCAGCGACAGGTCCTTGTAGTCGAGCGCCACCAGCCAATCGAGTTTGGAAGAGTCGACACCGGACTGCAGCGGAATATCGGCCTTGACGTGGCCGGTCACCGTGCCGGACAGGTCGTCCGGCAGCAGGCCGACATGGCGCATGGCGTTGATCGGGTCATAGGATGCCAGCTCGGCGATTGCCGGCGCCTCGCCGGCGACATCGATGTCGAGCGCGCCGATCACCGGCGGATGGTTCGCCGCCTTGACGGTAAGCGTGCCGTTGCTCGCCGCCACCGTGCGGCCGCTCGGCATATAGACGCTGCCCGACGACAGCGCGACATCGACGTCGTTGCCGTGGAAGCCGACGACGCCGACGGCATCGCGGATCGGCGGGATGCGGCCGGCAGTGTCGAAGCGCGATCCTTCGACCTGGAATCGGCCGAACACTTCATCGGCGGAAAGCGGCACGCCGTTGCCGAGCCGTCCGGGCACGACCTGGAATTGCAGGCTGCCGTCGACGACGCGGCCGCCGAACAGGTTCTTAAGCACCCACAGCCTGGCATTGCGCGCCGAAAACCATGGCCATAATTGCTTGACGTGCGAGACCGGCATGTCGTGGACATTGAGCGCCACCGATATGCCCGGCGCCTGGTTGGCGACGAATGCAACCGAAGCCGTGCCCAGCACTTCGCTGCCCGGTCCGGACCGGACGCCGATCTGCTCGGCGACCAGCTTTTGGCTCGTCGGCTGGTAAACGCCGGCGATACGGGCAATGAAGCTGAGTGCCGGCTCCGGCGAATCCGAAGGCGCCAGGGTCGAACCGTCGCTGGTCAGGTCGTAACGATAGGATGGCTCCTCGCCCGCTGTGCCGGTGGCCGGCTTCGGCCCGATCGAACCGGCGAAATCGAAGGTCGAGCGGCCGGTTTTCACCAGCAAACTGTCGACCTGGATTTTATTCGACCCGGCGACGAGCGTTGCATCGAGATCGATGTCGGCCGGAAGCAGGCCGCGCGAACCGAGATCGAGCACCGATCCGGTCAGCGACAGGGCAGCGGTCAGCCGCGAACCGTTGTCGCCGGTCCCTTCCGACCCCGCCAGCTTCAAGGCGATCGCACCCAATTTGCCACCTGCCGCCGCAGTGTCGGCGTCCGCCGCCTGGATGCTGGCGTCCAGCGTGGTGATGCGTCGCGTCGCCGGATCGCGGGTGGCGGAAGCGGCGATGGTAAGCGCCCTGCCGTCGACATCGGCGTCGGATGAAAGCTCCATGCTTCCCGGTCCGGACTGCGAGACGGAGGCGTCGGCGATGGTGACCGACTTGACCGATCCGGTCTCGGGCAGTGCCAACTCGACGTTGCGCAGATCGATCTGGCGCATCGAATCCTCGCGCACCGCATCGAGCGCGCGATTGAGATTGGCGAAGACGGCGGCGGAAAGTTTTTCCGGATCGATGAGGCCGTCCTGGTTGCGCAGCCCGGCCGTCCAGTCGCCGCCGGACGGCATCGCCGCCATGACGATGTGCGCGTCGGAAATCCGGGCACTGGTCAGCCGTACCTCGCCCGAAAGCAGCGGGATCAGCCGGATGCCGAAGCGGACCCAGCCGGCATCGGCCATCGGTTTTCCGTCGGCGGTCTTGAGGCTGACGTCGCTGACCTGCAGCGCAATGAAGCTCGACCCGTCAAGCGTCAGCCGGGCCGGCCCGACGGCAACGTCGACATCGAAGCCGGCCAATTTCTCGATTGCCGTTTCGGCTTCCGCGCGAAGCCGCTCCGAGCCGAAGCCGGACACGCCGATCGCATAGACGCCGGCGGCGGCCAGCAGCACAAGGGCGAAGAGGCCGGCAAACAGCCGCGCCATCAAACGAACGCCGCGACCGATCGACGCCTGCCCAAGCGGCGGGACGCGGCACGCGGACGGAAAGGTTCCCAGGTCGGTGATCTCGTCACGCCTGAACCTGATCTTCTCGTGCTGCGGCAGCTCCTGATCCACGCAATCTTCCGTTGAAACGAATTCGATCGTGGACGAATCCCCGCTCGATATTATATCGGTGCAGCCTGGCGCGTAACCTCAAACAAGGGCATCGGTATGGCTGACCTCGACGTGGGCGATGTTGCGCCGCAATTCGATCTTCCGCGCGACGGCGGCGGTTCACTCAGCCTCGCCGCATTGCTGGGAAAACCCATCGTACTCTATTTCTACCCACAGGACGACACCACAAGCTGCACCAACGAGGCGATCGGCTTTTCGCAGTTGAAGCCGGAGTTCGAAAAGGCCGGCGCTGTCGTCATCGGGCTGTCGCCGGACAGCATCAAAAAACATGACAAATTCAAGGCGAAATACGATCTGAGCGTCGACCTTGTCGCCGACGAGGAGCGCAAGGTGATCGAGGCTTACCATTTGTGGGTGGAAAAGAAGCTCTACGGCCGCACCTATATGGGCGTCGAGCGGGCGACATTCCTGATTAGCCGGGACGGACGCATCGCCAGGATCTGGCGCAATGTCCGCGTCAAAGGGCACGCCGAAGACGTGCTGGAGGCGGTTCGCGCAATTTGAGAGCTGCGCCAGGCCGCTGCAATTCGATACCCGTTTTGCGCGAAGACAAAACTTTGTTAACCCTAATAATGTGTAATCAGGCTCGTCGTTGGTGTCGTAACGAAAGCTTGGTCCCGTGAACGTAGCCAGTCAGTCAGCGGTCTTCGGCAGACGCAAAGAGCCCCACACGGTCATCATCGCCCGGGGCGACCAGATAAGGCATTTCACCATACGCCCGTGGCTGGCTGCATTTTGCGGCTCGGCGCTGGCGGCGATCGTCATTGGCTATCTGCTGGCGACCTCCTATCTGGTGCTGCGCGACGATCTGATCGGCGCCACGACGGCGCGGCAGGCGCGAATGCAGCAGGCCTACGAAGACCGCATCTCGGCACTGCGCAGCCAGGTCGACCGCATCACCAGCCGCCAGCTACTCGATCAGCAACTGATGGAAACCAAGGTCAGCGAGCTGCTGGAACGGCAGAGCCAGCTCAGCCTGCGTCACGGCCGCCTCGGCCCGATCCTCGAACGAGCCGAAAACGAGGTCGCAACGCCGCCCGTGCCGACGGCAAAGCCGGATGAACATGCCGACGCGACCGGCAGCATCCAGCCGATGGCCTATTCCGTCGCCAGCCTTGCCGCCCCGCTTGCCGCTCCTGTGGGCGGTGACGACACCAGGCCGTTCTCGCTGTGGTCGACCCGCGCCGATCCGCTGCCGAGCGAAAGCGCGGCCGACCGGGCAGACAAGCTCTTCGTTTCGATCAACAACTCGCTGAAGGCCATCGAGAGCCAGCAGCTCACGCGAATCGCGAGGCTCGCCGACAATGCCTACAAGAGCGCCGACGCGATCTCGCAGGCGCTCGAGGCCGCCGGCCTGCCGGTCGACAGCGAATTCGAAAAGAGCGACGTCGGCGGTCCGCTGATACCGCTCGACAGTTCGTTGGTCTTCGACAGCAAGGTCAAGGAGTTGGACGAAGCGCTTGACGCGCTGGATCATCTGAAAAAGGAAGCGCGCCGGCTGCCGCTCGCCAACCCCGCGCCCGGCCATAGCGTCACCAGCCCGTTCGGCGTGCGCACCGACCCCATCCTCGGCACGGCCGCCTTGCATTCCGGCATGGACTTCAGGGCGCCGGTCGGTATGCCTGCCAAGGTCACGGCAGCCGGCGTCGTCGTCAAGGCCGGCTGGAACGGCGGCTACGGCCGCATGGTCGAGGTCGACCACGGAAACGGTTTTGTGACGCGTTACGGGCATCTCAGCGAAATCGACGTCGCCGTCGGCCAGAAGCTCGATGCCGGAGACGTCATCGGCAAGACCGGCAATAGCGGCCGCTCGACCGGCCCGCATCTGCACTACGAAGTTCGCCACAATGGCGAAGCGATCGACCCGCTGCGGTTTTTGACCGTCGGCAAGAAGGTCGAGCGGTACCTCTAGGAGCCGGGTTGCTCCCCAGACGAACCAGCAATTGACCGGCATTGGCCGGCGCTGCCACGCCAAGGCGGCCTCGCCTAAGTATCCTCGGGCGATCGCCCTCCGCCCTGTTCTCTCAGCAAACATTTCGGCTCCAGCCCTTGTGGGCTTGTGCCCCACAGCGTTGACTCCGACGCAGTTGTAGGATGATATGTATAAGCGTATGCCTTAGCCTAGCAGGCTTGTAATGACCGTTCACGGTATCCCGCCTGAAATTCTGAATGCCCTGGAGAGCGCTGTCGGACAAAGCGGCGTGGCTGCCGAAGCGGCCGGCATGGCGAAATACCTTTTGGACTGGTCCGGGGATCATCGCGGCGGAGCCCTTGCGGTGCTGAAGCCGGCTTCCGTCGGCGAAGTCCAGGCTGTGGTGCGGCTCTGCGGCACGCTCGGGCTCGGAATCATCCCGCAGGGCGGGAACACCGGGCTGGTGGCGGGCGCAATCGACATCGACAGCCGTGGCGCGGTGGTCGTCAGTCTGGAGCGGTTGAACGGCATTCGTCTTGTCGACGCCGACAATTTCATCCTGCAGGCCGACGCCGGCTGCATCCTGCAGCACATCAAGGATGCGGCAGAGGCACAGGATTGCCTGTTTCCGCTGGCGCTCGGCGCGCAGGGAAGCTGCCAGATCGGTGGCAATGCGGCCAGCAACGCCGGCGGCACCAACGTGCTGCGCTATGGCATGGCGCGCGACCTCATCCTCGGCCTCGAAGTCGTCCTGCCCGACGGCGAGTTGTGGAGCGGCTTTTCCGGCCTGCGCAAGGATAATCGCGGCTACGACCTGAAGCAGCTCTTCATCGGCAGCGAAGGAACGCTCGGCATCATCACCGGCGTCGAGCTCAAGCTGTTCCCGAAACCGGCCCGGGTCGAGACCGCCTATCTCGGTCTCGCCTCGTTCGAAGCGGCCATCACCCTGTTCCGGCACGCTCGCCGGGCCTCATCCGATCTGATTTCGGCCTTCGAGATCATCGGTTCGGAGTGCATCGACCTCGCCCGCTTGATCGATGCCGACATCGTTTCGCCGGTCGAAGCTCCCGTCCACGTGCTGATCGAACTCTCCGCAAGCGTTGCGGTCGATCTGCGCTCCATGCTGGTCGATTTCCTGGCCGGAGCGATGGAGAGCGGCCTGGTTGCCGATGCCGTCCTTGCTGAAAGCGTTGCGCAGGCCAGGGCGTTCTGGGCCATTCGCGAGGGCTTGGTCGAGGGCCAGGCAAGACGCGGCTACCATGTGCGCACCGACCTTGCGGTCAGGATATCGGACATCCCCGCCCTCGTCGGTAAAGCCCGCCAATTCGTGGCGCTGGAACATCCCGGTTGGCTGCCGCAGGCCTATGGCCATGCCGGCGACGGCAATATCCATTTCAACGTCCTGCCACCGCCTGGGCTCGCCGAGGGTGAAGCTCGTGCCCAGGGCGCGGAGATCACCGCCGGACTCTACCAGATCGTCGGCGCACTTGGCGGCTCGATCAGCGCCGAGCACGGTATCGGCCGCACCCGCCATCGCACTTTCTGGGCCGGCCTGGCGCCTGCCCATCGCCAGCTCATCACGGCGCTCAAGAGAACGATCGACCCTCAGGGATCGATGAATCCCGGCTGCCTGCTGCCATCGACGGAGACCTTTCCATGAAGCAAAGACTGGCCGCTATCGGCACGGTGGAGGCGCTGCCGCATCGCGTCGCCGCGTTCCTCAGCCGCGAGATCGAATCCGGCGAGCTCAATCCGGGCACGCGACTGCCGACCGAGCAGCAGCTCTCGGAAAAATTCGGCGTCAGCCGCAACGTAGTGCGCGAGGCGATCGCTCAACTCAGGGCCGATGGCATGATCGAAGCCCGGCAAGGCGTCGGCGCCTTCGTGCTGGCGCCGGAGCAGCGCGCGTCGATCCGGATCGATGGCGAGGCGCTGAAAGCGACCGGGAATATGGAGCGGCTGTTCGAACTGCGTTGCATACTGGAAGCCGAGTCAGCTGCACTCGCCGCCGAACGGCGCGGGCAGGAGCACCTCGACGCAATCAAGGCGGCGCTAGACCGGATGAGCGGCGAGGAGCGCTGGGAAGAAGGCAGCATCGACGCCGACCTTTTGTTCCATCGCGAGATCGCGCGGGCGACCGGCAACAACTACATCCACACCTTTATCTCCTTCGTTTGCGAGCAGATCCGCCGCTCGATCCACTACGCCCGCCTCACCAATCCGCTGCACGACCTGGTCGAAGTCAATGTCGGGGAGCACGTGCGCATCTATGAGGCGCTGGTCGCGGGCGATCCCACGGCCGCCGAGGCGGCGATGCGCGCCCACATCATCGGCGCCGCCGACCGCGTCGGCGTCAAGCTGCCGGCATCGCGCGCCGCGCACAGCACAGGGAGATAGCCATGCCGGTCGGAGGCGCATATGCGATTTCGGACGTCTGCCTGCTCGTCGAAAACATCGAGCGGACGGTTGAATTTTACGTCGAGAAACTCGGCTTTCGCCTGCGGCGTCGCGCCGAGGGCTTTGCCGACTTCCATGGCGAGGGCGTCACGCTGGCGGCATGGGAGATCGATCACATCAACCGGCACACCGGCGTCTCGAGGTTGAGGTCGCCGCGCCAGGCGCACAAGGTTTGCGTGGCGGTCAGGCTCAACGCGCCCGGCGAGATCGACCGGCTGCATGGCGAACTGGCAGCCAAGGGCGTCCCCTTCTACGGCCCGCCGGAGGATTATGTCTGGAACGCGCGCTGCGCTTATTTCACCGATCCAGACGACACGCTTTGGGAATTATACGCCTGGCTCGACGGCGGCCCCGGCGACTACCACGACGAACAGCCGTAGACGACGCCGCGCCGCGGGAACGGCGCGCAATGAAGAGACGAGAACGTCTTGCAACAGGAGCGAAAAATGAGTGGGAACAGAGACTACGACATGAACCGCCGCAGCTTCGTGAAAGCCGGCTTCGCCGCCGTCGCGGCAGCTTCGGCCGGAATGCAGCTCGTGCTGACGCCCGGCGCCAGGGCTGCCGGAAAGGTCGTCATCCAGTATGACTGGCTGATGTCCAACGGACAGATCGGCGACATCGCGGCCGTCGCCAACGGCTATTTCAAGGACGTGGGCCTCGAGGTGGAATTCAGCCCCGGCGGCCCCAATGCGGCGACGGTGCCGCCGGTGATTTCGGGCGCCGCACAACTCGGCCAGTTTTCCGAAACGCCCCAGCTCTACGCGGCGCGTGCCAGCGGCGTGCCGGTGAAGATCATCGCCTGCGGCTTCCGCACCGGTCCCTATGCCTTCACTTCGAAGCCTGCCAAGCCGATCCGCGGCGTGGCCGACCTCAAGGGAAAGAAGATCGGCATCCAGCCGACGGCGCGCTTCGTCATCGATGAGATCCTGGCCAAGAACGGCATTGATCCGTCCGAGGTCACCGTCGTCAATGTCGGCTTCGACAAGGCGCCGCTGGTGCGCGGCGACGTCGACGCGATTGGCGGATGGATCACCAACACCCAGGCGCTGAGCGTCGTCGGCGACGACAGGATCGATCTTCTGGTGCGCGATCTCGGGCTGAACTCCTATGCCGACGTCTATTTCGCTACCGACACCGCGATCGAACAGGATGCGGACACGCTGGCGAAATTCATCGGCGCCGTCGCCAAGGGCTGGGGCTGGGTGCACGCCAATCCGCAGGAAGCCGTCAAGAAGATGGTCGAGGCCTATCCGGAAATGGACCTCGGTTGGGAGCAGAAGACGATCAATCTGGTGCTGAAACTTTCCTTCGACGGTGCAACCGCCAAGGACGGATGGGGAACCTTCGATCCCGCCTCGATCGAGGAGCAGCTGGCACTGCTGGACAAGGTCGGCCAATACCCGAACGGCCGGCCCACGGCAGCCGATGTCTACACCACCAAGATACTCGAATTGTCGGCCGCTGACCGACCCAAGCTCGACGCGCCCGCCGCTTGATGGCGAACGCGATCGAGGCCCGCAGGCTGGATGTCGGCTATGGCGGCCGGCTGCCGGTGGTGAAAGTGCTCTCCGGTCTCGACCTGTCGGTGGAGGCCGGCTCCTTCCTGTCGATCCTTGGACCTTCGGGATGCGGCAAGTCGACCCTGCTCCGTGTGGTCGCGGACCTGCTCGATCCGCTCGGCGGCTCGATCAGCGTGCTTGGCGACACACCGCATGCGGTCCGTTCGCGGCGCGATGTCGGTTTCGTCTTCCAGGACTCGACCCTGCTGCCCTGGCGCACCGTGCGCGACAACGTCCGCCTGCCGCTCGATATCGGACAAGGCCGGCTGACCCGGACAATAGACGATCGAACCGACGAACTGCTTGATCTGATGGGGCTTGCCGGGTTCGGCGAGCGCCTGCCGCACCAATTGTCCGGCGGCCAGCGGCAGCGCGTGGCGATCGCCCGGGCGCTGCTCGGGCAACCCAGGCTGCTTTTGATGGACGAGCCTTTCGGCGCGCTGGACGAGATCACCCGCGACCGCCTAAACGACGAGCTTTTGTCGTTGTGGCGGCGCACCGGCACGACCATCCTTTTCGTTACTCATTCGATCGCCGAAGCCGCCTATCTCGGAGAACGGGTCATCGTTCTTGCCGCCAATCCGGGCCGCCTGGCCAGGGACCTCGACATGCGGCCGTTCAAGCAGGCAGGCAACCGCTGTTCGCGCGAGGATCCGGCGATCGTTGCCGCGATGGCCGAACTGCGCGGCGCGCTGGAACAGGCCTCATGAGGCAGGCGCCCTTGCCATCGGCGCTGGCCGTCGCCCTGCCCGTTTTTGGCGCGGCTTCGATCCTGCTCGCCTGGCAGTTCCTGCTGCCATGGCTCGGCGTGCCGGCCTATATCGTCCCGACGCCGGCGGCCATATCAGGCGTGTTCCGGAAGAGTCTTGCTTTGCTGCTTAGCAATCTCTGGCCGACGCTGATCGAGGCGCTGGCGGGATTTGTCATCGGCAATCTTGCCGGTGTGCTGCTGGCGGTGCTGTTCGTGCACAGCCGCATCCTGCAGGCCGCCTATTTTCCGATCGTGCTGTTCTTCAACACCATTCCCATCCTGGCGCTGTCCCCGATCATCATCCTGATCTTCGGGCTCGGCATGACGCCGAAGATCGTGATCGCTGCGGTGATCTGCTTCTTCCCGACGCTGGTCAACATGATCCGCGGGCTGGACTCGGCCAGCGACAACGAGCACGAACTGTTCCGGGTGCTATCGGCTACGCGCTGGGAGATCTTCTGGAGCCTGCGCCTGCCAAGAGCATTGCCGATGCTGTTCTCCTCGCTGAGAATTGCTTCGGCCACGGCCGTGATCGGCGCCATTGTCGGCGAGTGGATCGGGTCGGATAAGGGCCTCGGCGCGCTCATCATCCAGGCGACCTTCAACTATCAGTCGGACCGGCTCTATGCGGCGATCGTGCTGTCGTCTTCGCTGTCGATCGCGCTGTTTGCGATCGTGGTTCTGCTGGAGCGACGTACCATCCGCTATTGATCATACCCTTGATGGGCCATCCGCCGGCTTCGCTCAGCGCGGCTGTCGATTTATTTTTGAATTCCATTTGACTGAATAAATCTTCGGTGCCAGTCTGGCCTCTCTCGAGGGCGCAAGGCATGGCACTGCGGGGAACCAATCAGGAGTTCGGGCGGCCGTATAACCGGCGCATCGTGCTCGAATCCATCCGCCTTCATGGCCCGATCGCCCGCGGCGACATTGCCAGGCGGGTCGGGCTCACCGTGCAGACGGTGTCGACCATCGTTCGCGAGCTGGAAGAGCACGGTTACGTGCTGTCGCTGCGCGAAGAGCCCAAGGGCCGCGGCCTGCCGCCGGCAACGCTGCGCATCAATCCGGAAGGCGGCTATGCCGTCGGCATCCACGTCACCCCGCTCGGCATCAATGCCGCGCTGATCAACCTCAGCGGCGACGTCATCGAGAGCAGCTATCGCGAAGCCCCAAATGCAACGCCCGACCGCGCTTTCGAGCTGATCGGCGCCATGGTGCTCGAATTGACGGCATTGCGGCCCGGTGGCCGCGTTCTCGGCATCGGCATGGCGCTGCCCGGCCCGTTCGGCGTGGAGTCCATGAGCTTTGTCGGACCGACCACCATGACCGGCTGGAAAGATGTGGCGCTGCGCGAGCGGCTGGCCGCCTCGACCGGACTGCCGGCCTTTTTCGAAACCGACATGGCGGCGGCTGCGATCGGCGAGCGCCTCTACGGCCTCGGCACGGCATATTCCGAATATTACTACCTCTATTTCGGCGTCGGCCTCGGCGGCGTCATGGTGCATGACGGAGCCGCATTGCGCGGCGCCTGGGGAAACGCCGGTGAAATCGGCCACATTCCCGCGGTGCCGGGCGGCGAGCCCTGTCCGTGCGGCAATCGCGGCTGCCTCGAACGGTATCTCTCGCTGGAGGCGCTGCGTCGCCGCAACATCGCCGACACCGACTGGGTCAGCGAGATCGCGCCGATCTTCCGCAACGCCGTCACCATCATCGAAAATCTGTTCGATCCCGAAACCATCATCCTCGGCGGGCTGGCGTCCACCGATCTGCTCGAAAGACTTGCCGGCGCGGCCGCGCACCTGCCCAATTCGGTCTCGGCGCGAAGCGACCGCACGACGCCCCGCGTCAGCGTCGCCAGCGGCGGCCAGCATGCGGTGTTGCGCGGCGCCGCCGCACTTGCCGTTTCGGGGGTGCTTTCGCCCCGCTTCGGCCAGATCTTCACCGCCGAACGCGAACGCGGACGGGATCTCTTGCATAACAAGGGGATCGCGGCATGAGCGAACCGCTGCTGGTGCTCGATAACGTTGCCAAGAATTATGGCGCCATCGAAGCGCTGAAAGGCATCAGCTTTTCGATCGGCAAGGGCGAAGTGGTGGCGCTTCTGGGCGACAACGGCGCCGGCAAATCGACGCTGGTCAAGATCATTGCCGGCGGCCTGGAGCCGACCTCCGGCCGCATGCTGTTCGAAGGCAAGGAATTCCTCGCCAAATCTCCCGCCGAGGCCAAGGCCGCCGGGATCGAGACGGTTTACCAGGACCTGTCCCTTTGCACCAATGTCGACGTGGTCGCCAATTTCTTCATGGGCCGCGAGATCACTAGAAAGGTTCTCGGCATTCCGGTGCTCGACGAGCGCGCCATGGAGCAGGTGGTACAAAAGGCGCTGGCCAGCGCCGGCACCCGCATTCCCTCGCTTCGCACCAATGTCGAGCACCTCTCCGGCGGTCAGCGGCAGGCCATCGAGCTCAACCGCTTCGTGCATTTCGGCGGCAAGCTGGTGCTTCTCGACGAGCCGTTCGCGGCGCTCGGCGTCGAGCAGACGCGGCGCGGCCTCGACATGATCCGTCAGGTGGCGAGCCAGGGCATCGGTGTCGTCATCATCACCCATATCATGCAGCAGGCCTTCCAGGTCGCCGACCGGATCGTGGTGATCCGGCAAGGCGTTGTGGCTGGCGATGTCGCACGCAACAAAACAAGTCCCGACGCGGTGATTAACATGATCACCGGAGAGACGCTCGCCGGTGCCGGACCGGCGAACTGAGGGACAAATGAGGGGTCCGGCGCAAGAGGAGCGAACGACATGAAGAAAATACTTCTTTCCGTCTTCGGTATCCTGGCACTGGCCTTTGCCACGCTCACGCCGGCATTCGCTCAGTCGAAGGGCACCGTCTACTACATGGTGCCGACATTGCTCGATGAGTTCCAGACCGGCTCGGTGAGCGCGCTGGAACTGTTCCTGAAGCAGGTCGGCTACGAGATGAAGACACTGAACGCCGACAACAAGACCGACGCGCAGCAATCGCAGATGAACGACGTCATCGCGCTGAAGCCGGCGGCGATCATTCTTGCCGCCGTCGATTTCAATGCGCTGAAACCGTCGGTCGAGGCGGCCCGTGCCGCCGGCATCCCGGTCGTCGAGTTCGACCGCCAGATCACCTCGACCCCGTCCGACTTCACCTCGGTGGCCGGAACCGTCGAGATCGGCTACGTCGCCGCCGATCAGGCGCAAAAGCTCCTGACCACGAAGAACGGCTCGGTGAAGGGCAAGATCCTGCAGGTGCTCGGCGATCCGGGCGACCCCTACACGCTCGACATCCAGAAGGGTTTCGAGGAGAAGATGAAGGCATTCCCGGACGTCAAGATCATCTCGCTGCCGGCCATGCAATGGGAGGCCAGTAACGCCGGCACCATCGTTGCCGACCAGATGCTCGCCAACCCCGACATCGACCTGATCTTTAGCCATGCCGCGCATCTTTCGGTCGCTGCCGTCGCCTCGCTCGAGGCCGCCGGCAAGAAACCGGGCGACGTCATGCTGATGAGCTCGAACGGCGCTCCGGTCGGCCTCGACCTGATCCGCAAGGGCTGGCTCAATGTCGAAGTCGAGCAGCCGCTCTACGCCCAGGCCGCGGCGGTCGCCATGTTCATGGACAAGGTGGTCAACAAGCAGGAGATCAAGCCCGGCGAATATGATGTGCTTGGCCTGAAATCGACCCTGACCAAGGAAGCGTGGGGGCCGAACATCAAGATCCCCGGCGCTGCGATCACCAAGGAAAATGTCGATAACCCGGCCTTCTGGGGCAACATGAAGCCGCCGACCGAATCCATCAAGCCGGTCGAATAGCAAACTCGCCAGAAGCTCCGGGCCACACAGGCCCGGAGCCAGCCCTGCAGCCCTGGTGCGTTCGAACGGACGCGCACGGGAACGTTGCAGCAATTTTCAACCGCGCCTGATCTTTCCGAACACCGAGTGGCTTTTTTCGGGGTCGGCGCCAACCGGATCCGCAGATGAACCCCCGCACGCGCCAAACCCTCGAGTTCATCCTCGACAATCTCGTCTGGTTCATGCTGGTCTTCGTGCTGGTGGTCTTTTCCATCCTCATCCCGAACTATTTTCAGCTCGGCATCTTCGCCAACATCATCGAGGCGTCGAGCGTGCTCGGCGTGATGTCGATCGGCCTGGCGCTGGTCATCATCGCCGGCCATATGGACCTGTCGGTCGAATCGGTGGCGGCGCTCAGCGCCATGGCGGTCGGCATCCTGTTCTGCTCGTCGGGCATCGGCCTTGGCATCCAGTTGCAGCCGCAATGGCTGATGGTTCCGGTTTCGCTGCTCATCGCGCTTGCCGTCGGCGGCCTGATCGGAGCCTTCAACGGCTATCTGGTGGTCAGGGTGAAGATGAGCGCCTTCATCATCACCCTGGCTTCTTACATCTGGGTGCGCGGCCTGGTGCTGGTCATCTCCGGCGGCCGCTCGGCACAGGACCTTGCGCCGGCGATACGCTGGTTCGCCATCCAGCGCCTGCTCGGCCTGCCGCTCACCGCCTGGATCGCCATTGCGTGTTTCGTGGTGTTCTCGCTGATCATGGCCAAGACGCCCTTCGGCAGGCATTTGGTCATGATCGGCGGCAACGAGACGGCGACCTTCCGCGCCGGCATCCGCGTCAACCGCAACCTGGTCATAGCCTTCGTTCTCGCCGGCGCCATCGCCGGCCTTGCCGGCTGGCTGCTGGCGATCCGCACCTCCGGAGCCAGTGCCAATCTCGGTGCGGGATTCTTGTTCAACGCCTTTGCCGCCGTCGTCATCGGCGGCGTCAGCCTGAAAGGCGGTGTCGGCACCTTGCCCGGCGTCTATGCCGGCGTGCTGCTGCTGTCGGCGATCAACACGGCGATCAATTTGATGGGCCTGCCGGCCAATTTCACCCTGGTGATACACGGCCTGCTGGTGCTTGCCGCCGTGCTGCTCGATGCATTCAGGCAGACCATCCGCCAGAGGCTCGCATGAGCAGCCGACCGCAAAACCGGCGACTTTTTGGCAAGGTGGCGCTGGTCATCGGTGCTGCCCGCGGCATTGGCAAGGCGATCGCGCAGCGCTTTGCCGAGGAAGGCGCAAAGCTGGTGCTGGCCGATACCGAGACCGAAGCCGGGCAAGCAACGGCAGATGAGGTCGGCGCCCACTTCATTCGCACCGACATTTCGCAGATGGCCGATGCGGAAGCCGCCGTGGCGCTGGCCCTCGACCGTCACGGTCGGCTCGACATCATGGTGCAGAATGCCGGCATCTATCCCTGGCAATTGCTGGAAAACACCAGTCCCGACGACTGGGACCGGGTCATGGCGGTAAACTTGCGCGGCAGCTTTGTCGCCGCACGTGCGGCGCTGGTGCCGATGAAGGCACAGCATTTTGGCCGCATGCTGTTCACCTCCTCGATCACCGGCCCGCATGTCACCAGCCCCGGCCACGGCCATTATTCGGCGACCAAGGCCGGCATCAATGGGCTGATCCGTTCGGCTGCGCTCGAATTCTCGGGCTACGGCATTACAGTCAACGGCGTCGAGCCCGGCAACATCCTCACCGAAGGCATAGAGCAGCATCGCGGCGCGGCCTTCATCAAGAACATGGAAGACGCCATCCCGCTCGGCCGTCTCGGCAGCCCGCGCGATGTGGCCAATGCCTTCCTGTTCCTGGCCTCTGACGATGCCAGTTACATCACGGGCACGACCATCATCGTCGATGGCGGGCAGCTTCTGCCCGAGGGCAAGGACTTCCGGCTGCTGCCGCCATGATCCTCGATTTCGGCGGCGGTTTCTTCCTGCGCCGGGCGACCGCCGCCGATCACCAGACGCTTGCAATGATCTGTCTCAAGACCGGCGATGCCGGCAAGGACGCCAGCGGCCGCGAGGACGACCCGGACCTGCTCGGCCTGCTCTACACCATTCCCTACCAGGTTCTCGAACCCGATCTGGCCTTTATTGTCGATAGCCCCACAGGTGCGGCCGGCTATCTGCTTGGCGCCGCCGACACAGCCGCTTTCAATGCCAGCCTGGCGTCAGACTGGTATCCGGACCTGCAGCGGCGCGTCGCCGACCCGGGATCCGACAGCTCGCGCTGGCGCGGCAGCGATTGGGCGCGGCATCGGGTCCATCATCCCGATTTCGCTGTTCCACCTGCGCTGGCGGCCTATCCGTCGCACGGCCATATCGACCTGTTGCCGCAAGCGCGCGGGAAAGGCATCGGCAGGCGCGCGATGGCCTTCCTCGAGCAGCGCCTTGCCGCGAGCGGCTCGACCGGCATCCACCTCGAAGTCATGCCGCAGAACGATGGTGCGCTGAAGTTCTACAAGGCAATCGGGTTTGAGGTGGTGCAGGATCCGGAACCAGTGAAGCGATGCGTCTACGTCGGAAAACGGCTTGCGAATAGGGCGGAAGCTGCAGGCTGAGCCGCGGCGGGCAATCGCACAAGTCGCACACGACATCCACGGACATGGAAGGATCGCAGCGTCAACACGGTGCGGGCCAATCGGAGTCGTGGCGGAGCGTCTACTAGTTCAGCGTGGGCGGCAGGGGAACATCCGCGACCGTTTCCCCGGCCACAATGGAGAACACATAAAGCAGATAAATGGTTAGTACCAATAACGCTAGGAATGAGCCGCTGGCAAAGATTCCCGCAACCGTGGTGCGGCGATACGGTTCAACTTTTTCCTTCTTAAAGGTGTCTTCTTCGCTCCGGGTTGTCAAAACCCGTTCGCCTGGAAGCTGGATTTTTTCAGCCTCCTTCGATATCTTATCCGCGAGATCTCCTGCGATCACAGGATCATTCGCAAGATGACTCGTAAGCCATCCAGGAATATTTTCGCTCCCGCCCATGCCCATACGCAAGTAAGGTTTAGTTTTTGTTTGTGATCTCTAGAATTACTGCAAGTTTTAGCTTTCGGCAATCGTTTGCCACCTAAGGAGGCAGCAGATCAGACTTAGGTCCCAACGGGAAGACCGATTGATCAGACCAAAGTCCTAGCTCTTATGCTCCCTACCCCGAACCGTGAAGCGTTTGGGAGCGAAGTTACCGCAACAAAGACGAAACCATTGGTTGCATTGATCGCTGGTCTGTTTGCCGGGCAGCTCAGTATCCAGGGTCCGTGTGCCCTACGAGGGACCTTAGCATCGACAACCCACGTGCTTGTTAGCCAATCTCGATACCATCACTCTCGAGACGCCCGCCTTGGCTCTGCGACCGCTTCAGCAGTGAATGCGACGCCTCGATCAGCCGGCGCGATAGGGCGATCGTGTAGCGAAGCTCTTCAATCAGCGCGGTTCCGTGTTCAGTGGCCTGACGAGCACGTGCTACTTGGCTATTGTCGGGCTTGCGAGGGAATTCTTTCACGCTCCGACCTCCAAACCATGCCGAAATTATCGCGAAGAGCAATGCCTGGGCAACGAAGAAGCCCGCCGCGTCTTTTCGACGGTGGGCGATCAGGAAAAATGATAAGGGATGCCAGATAGTTGCGTCTACCAACCGCCAGTTGGACGAATCTCCGACAGTGCAGGCGGTGTGTGAACCGGACATCGCAAAACGACAATGCCTGGATGAACACGTCGATGGAAAGTGGTGGGCGATGACGGGCTCGAACCGCCGACATCTTCGGTGTAAACGAAGCGCTCTACCAACTGAGCTAATCGCCCGCTCCGGGCCGGACCTTTAAGCAGTTAGGACCGGCTTCGCAAGGCCAAATGAGCGGCGAGTGGCTTGGCCGGGAGCCGGTTTCGGCAACAAAGTTCGGCTTGTCAAAAAACCTTCTGCTGTTTGCCGTTATGCTGTCCGGGTCCGCTTGACACCCGCTGGCTTACCCCTTATCCACCGCCCCAACGACGAACACGGCTGACACGTGCTCGTCCATGCGCGGGTGTAGCTCAGTTGGTTAGAGTGCCGGCCTGTCACGCCGGAGGTCGCGGGTTCGAGCCCCGTCACTCGCGCCATTTCTCCTTCGGGCCACGGCCCTTGGTGTTGGAGAAATGTCGACGTTGATTTGTCAAAACCATCGTCGTTCGTGAAGTAATCCACAAGACCTCACACCTTGGCCAGCAGTGCCTCGACTTCCTGCAGCGTCGGCATGGACGGGGCGGTGCCTGGACGCGTCACCGAGATGCCGGCGACGGCGCAGGCGAAGCGCACGGCCTGCAAGGGTTCCATCCCCCTCGACAGCGCCGCCGCCAGGCCGCCATTGAAGGCGTCGCCCGCGCCGGTGGTCTCGACAACCGGGCCGGCGGCGACCGCTGCGACATGCTCGGAACGATCGGCCGTGTGCAGCAGCGCACCCTTTTCGCCGAGCGTTACGATGACGGCGGCAACGCCCTTCTCGAGCAGGCTGTCGGCGGCACGGCGGGCATCGTCGATGGAGGACACCTTGATGCCGGTCAGTTCCTCGGCCTCGGTCTCGTTCGGCGTGACATAGTCGCAAAGCGTATAGATGCGGTCCGGAAGCTTGGCCGCCGGCGCCGGGTTGAGGATGGTGGTCACCCCTGCCCCGCGCGCGATCTCCAGCGCCCGCAGCGCCGCCTCGATCGGCTGTTCGAGCTGGGTGACGAAGACGCCGGCCGCGCGGATCAGGCCGGCATTTGCCTCGATATCGGCGGGCGAGATCAGCATCGCCGCACCGGGGCTGACGATAATGGCGTTGTTGCCGCTCGTCTCCTCGATGAAGATATAGGCGGCACCGGTGTAGCTTTTCGGCGTGTCGATGACGGCGCTCTTCACGCCGGCGTGCGACCAGGTCTGTCTCGCCATGTCGGCAAAAGGATCGACCCCGAGGCGGGTAAGGAAGGTGATATCGGCGCCGAGCCGGCCGGCCGCCACTGCCTGGTTCGAGCCCTTGCCGCCGGGGCCGAGCGTGAAGGACGTGCCCAGGATCGTCTCGCCCATGCGCGGCTGGCGGGCGGCGCGGTAGGCGGTGTCGGCGACGAAGACGCCCAATATGACAATAGGCTTCATGACAATCGGTCTTCCCGGCATGCCGCTACTCCGCATCCGGTGGCACGACGCCCTTGCGGAAGGCAAAACAGCCATAGAAGCGGCGCTCGCCGGTCTGGATGACGCAATAGGCCTTCTTGGCGCGTTCGTAGAAGGCGTAGCGCTCGACCGAGATCATCGGCCAGGCCTTGCCCTCGGCGGCATCGATCTCTTTTTGCACTTCCTGCTGCACGGCAGGGATTTCGACCGGCTTGCCGACGATCTCCATGCGCGCGGCCGCGTCGTCGACGAAGGTGTCCAGCGGATAGAGCGAAAGCACCGCCTTGACCACCTCGGCCGCCGACGCATCGATGCGCAGCAGCCGGCCAAGCACGGTCTGGCGCGCCACCGAATCGGACGGGAAATTGGTGTCGGCGATAATCAGATCGTCACCGTGACCCATCGCCCGCAGCGCCTGCAGCACATCGGCATTGAGCAGGGGATTGATTCCTTTGAGCATGGTATTCCTCGCGAAGTTTGCTGGGGCGAAATCAGAGCCGCTTGCCGGTCTCTGCGTCGAAGAGATGCACCTGGTCGAGCCGTGGTTTCAGGTGCAGTGTGTCGCCCGGCTTGAAGTCGTGGCGCTCACGGAACAGCGCCACCATCTCGCCCTCGCCGAAGCGCAGGAACACCAAAGTCTCGGAACCGGTCGGCTCGACCACCGAAATCTTCGCCGGAACACCATCGGGATGGATTTCGAGATGCTCGGGCCGCACGCCGTAGACGACATTACGGCCGTCCTCGACGGCACTGGTCGCCGCGATCGGGAACGGCGTCCCGGCGATCTCGACGACCGGCTTGTCGCCCTTGCGCACGACGCCCTTGAGCAGGTTCATCGAGGGCGAGCCGATGAAGCCGGCGACAAACAGGTTGGCCGGCCGGTCGAACAATTCCAGCGGCGCGCCGATCTGTTCGATGCGACCGTCGCGCATCACCACGATCTTGTCGGCCATGGTCATGGCCTCGATCTGGTCGTGGGTGACGTAGATGGTGGTGGTCTTCAGTCGTTGGTGCAGTTCCTTGATCTCGGTGCGCATCTGGACACGCAGCTTGGCGTCGAGATTGGAGAGCGGCTCGTCGAACAGGAACACCTGCGGGTTGCGCACGATGGCGCGGCCCATGGCGACGCGCTGGCGCTGGCCGCCAGAGAGCTGGCGCGGATAGCGCTTGAGGTAGGGGTTGAGGTCGAGGATGTCGGCGGCGCGCTTGACCCGCTCTGTGACCACCGCCGGGTCGGTTTTGCGTAGCTTGAGAGCAAAGGCCATGTTCTGCTCGACCGTCTTGTGCGGATAGAGCGCATAGTTCTGGAACACCATGGCGATGTCGCGCTTGGCCGGCGGCAGATGGTTGACGACACGCTCGCCGATGGCAATGGTGCCGCCGGAAACGGTTTCCAGCCCGGCCACCATCCTCAGCAGCGTGGACTTGCCGCAGCCGGAAGGTCCGACCAGCACCACGAACTGCCCGTCGGCGATGTCGACGCTGACATCGTGCAGAACCTTGACGGTTCCGAACGCCTTGGCCACATTGCGGATCGCGACTTGAGCCATTATTCCCCCTTCAGTTGCCGTGAAGCTAAACAACGCAAACGGCGAGGGCAAGTCAGTCTCTTATAGATAAAAAACCCATTCACGTTGACACCGCACTTCGTTGTGCGAATAGTGACAGTGTCCGGCTTATGACCCTGTTCCGGGCGCACCGGTACGCTTGTCCGGTACTGAATGCCAAGCGTCGCGGGAGGGAGAATTCGGGCCGCTATTTACGGGAGTCGCTGTCGTTGGGGAACATAATCGGCGCTCCACCATCTGAACCAATTCACAATTGACCTTCTGGGAGGAACGAAATGAAAGTCAGCCTTTATAACCAACTTGTCCGCGCCGGGGCCACCCGCCGCGACGTGCTGAAGGGAGCGGCCAGCATGGCCGCCCTCGCGGCGGCCTCAAGCGCCGGACTGGGCGCGCTGACGCGCCCGGCTGCGGCCGCCGATGATCTGCGCGCGCAGATCCTGCAGATCCCTGGTGTCGGCAAGGGTCAGCCGACCGATGCCGACTTCCAGCAGGTCGGCGAGCTGTGTCTGGGCGCCACCAAGGCCAACGTCAAGGAAGGCGAATTCGCCGGTGTCGAACTCACCTTCATGGGCCTCAACAACCAGAACCTGCACAATGTGCTGTTTCGCGGCTTCCTGAAGCCGTGGGAGACCTATACCGGCGCCAAGATCAACTGGATCGACCTGGCGCAGGCTGACTACAACGCCCGCCTGCAGCAGTCGATCGCGACCGGCACGGTCGATTTCGACATCATCGAAATGGGAGCACCGTTCGAAGGCGACGTCTGCGGCAAGGGTCTCACCTCCGAGATGCCGGACTGGGTCAAGGACCAGATCGACATGAAGGATGTCGTGGCCTATCTGCAGCCGCCGGTGGGCACCTGGGACGGCAAGCAATATCGCGTCACCGTTGACGGCGACGCACATAATTTCAACTACCGAACCGACGTGTTCGCCGATGCCGACCTCGCCAAGGCCTGGAAGGACGGCGGCGGAGAAGGCGAATGGGGCGTGCCGAAGACCTGGCAGCAGGTGCAGGCGGTGACGAAATTCCTCAAGGGCAAGCAGGTGAACGGCCAGGATGTCTTTGGCTATCTCGATGCGCCCAAGCCCTGGGGCGGTTTCGGCTTTTATTTCCTCGGCAGCCGCGCCAGCGCCTACGCCAAGCATCCCGATGAC
Source organism: Mesorhizobium sp. WSM4830 (assembly GCF_055811495.1). Lineage (NCBI taxonomy): Bacteria > Pseudomonadati > Pseudomonadota > Alphaproteobacteria > Hyphomicrobiales > Phyllobacteriaceae > Mesorhizobium > Mesorhizobium sp. WSM4830. Next base: position 126,285 of record NZ_JBVVQI010000006.1, read on the forward strand.
AAGGCCTGGCTGTTCGATGCCGACACGATGAAGCCGCGCGTCAACAATCCGGCATGGGTGCGGGCGATCCAGGACGTCATCGATGCCCTGCCCTCCGAACCTGCCGACCAGATCAACGCCGACCCGAACACCACCGCCTTCCAGCAATTCCTGGCAGGCACCGGTTCGATGGTCACCTGGTGGGGCGACGTCGGTTCGAACGTCAAGACCAACGATTCCTCGGTCGTCGGCGACATCACCGGCTTCTCGATCCTGCCGGGCTCGGACGATGTCTACAACTCCAAGACCGGCCAGTGGGACAAGCTCGCCAGCGGGCCGAACCATGCGCCGAACTGCGCCTATCTCGGCTGGGGCGTCTATGTCATGGCCCGCGTCGACAGCGACGAAAAAAAGAAGAAGGCGGCCTGGTCTGCCGCTGCCCATCTCGGCGGCAAGGACCTGTCGCTCTGGTGTGCGGCCTATCCGTCGGGTTTCCAGCCCTATCGCAACTCGCATTTCAACATTCCGGAATGGGTGGCGGCGGGCTACGACGAAGCGTTCATCACCTCGTATCTGAAGTCGGAAGCCGACAGCTACAACCATCCGAACGCGGCGATCGAGCCGCGCATCCCCGGCATCTTCCAGTACTACAGCGCCGCCGAGGACATTTTGGCCAACACCTTTGCCGGCAAGATGAAGGCGCAGGAAGGCGCCGACGCCATCGCAGCCGCCTGGGAGAAGCTGACCGACCAGATCGGCCGCGACAACCAGATCAAGCTCTACAAGGCCTCGCTCGGCATGTAGGCTGAGATCGTGAAACCTGGTCCGGCAGCGCACAGCCGCCGGACCTCCCCTTGACCGACTTGGCCTCGACCGGCTCGGCCGGTCATCGAGCCTCCTGTGAACAGGCAAGACGCGTGGCTGACCGGACCCTGGCTGACCAGACTTTGTCGACAAGTGAATGGCCGGCAGGCGCCGTGCCATCCGACCTGATACCGCGGAGCCGCAAACGGCTTGGCTGGGGGCTGATGGCTGCTGCGACGCTCGGCCTTCTGGCGGTGATTACGCTGCAGATCCTCTACAAGAGCGAGGTCGACGCTATCGGCTTCGACACCTGGCGGCCCGTGGTCTACGCCTACGTGCTGTGGGGTGTCGCGCTCGGCATCGGCCAGGTACTGACGCGCGGCGAGGACGGCCAGCGCGCGCTGTTCCTGCTGCCGGCGCTGCTGTTCACCATTGCCATGGTGATCTTCCCGACGCTGTTCGGCTTCTACATCGCGCTGACCGACTGGAACCTCAGTTCCTTCAGCGGACGGCAGTTCAACGGCCTCGACAATTTCTGGCAGATGCTGAACGACGCCTATTATCGCAACGCGCTGTTCAACATGGTGCTCTACGTGCTGGCGGTGTTCGTCGAATATGTCATCGCCTTCGGCCTGGCGCTGCTGCTCAACGCGCAGATTAGGGCACGAAAATTCTTCCGCGTCGTATTTCTCATGCCCCTGATGCTGTCGCCCGTCGCGGTTTCGTGGATGATCGGCAAGTCGCTGATGGAGTACCGCTTCGGGCCCGCCGCGACGCTGGCGCGGCATCTCGGCTGGGAAAACCCGGCCTTCTTCTCCAACCCGATCACCGCCCGCATCTCGATCATGGTGCTCGATGCCTGGACCTTCATCCCGTTCATGATGATCATGCTGCTGGCCGGGCTGCAGGCGATGTCGCGCGAGGTGCTCGAAGCCGCGCGGGTCGACGGCGCCAACGCCTGGCAGACCTTCTGGCAGGTCACTTTCCCGCTGATGCTGCCGGTGTCGGTGACGGCGGTGATCCTGCGCATCATCTTCAAGCTGAAGCTTGCCGACATCATCATCACGGTGACGTCCGGCGGTCCGGGCGGTGCGACAGATTCCGTGTCGAGCTTCATCTATCGCGAGTATCGCGACCGCTCGAATGTCGGCTACGGCACTATGCTGGCGATGGCCTATCTGGTCATCATCATTGTGTTCGTCACGTGGCTGTTGAAATTTGCCAATCGCTTCGTGCGCAATGTCAATTGAAGCAAGATCGGGTGAATTGAAACAAGATGAGCGTCCAGACCACCGAATATGTCGCCTCGGAGATCCGCTCGCCGGCGAGCTTCGTCGCCAGTCGCGTCTTCATCTACGGCGCGCTCGCCTTCTGGGCGTTCATCTGCCTGTTCCCGATCTATTGGACGATAACCACCTCGTTCAAGACCGCGGTCGACGTCACTCAAGGTCATTTGATCCCGTTCGTCGATTTCCAGCCGGATTGGAAAGGCTGGCGCTCGCTCGGCCTTTCACCGGACTCGATCTTCCAGACCTCGACCGTGCGCGAGGAATTCCTCAAGCGCTTCATGAATTCGGTGATCACCTCGGTCGGCGCATCGAGCCTCGCCATCATCATCGGCAGCCTCGCCGCCTACGGACTTACCCGCTATCGCTACCATTTCGCCTGGTTCAAGAACGAGGACATCTCGTTCTTCTTCCTGTCGCAGCTGATCCTGCCGCCGGTCGTGTTGGCGCTGCCCTTTCTCGTGCTTTACCGGGAAGTCGGCATGCTCGACACGCGCGTCGGGCTGATCCTGCTCTATACGCTGATGGTGCTGCCGATCGTCATCTGGATCATGCGCGACCAGTTCAATTCCATTCCCGTCGAGCTTGAGGAAGCAGCCCTCGTCGACGGCCTGTCGATCTGGGGCGCGTTCTTGCGCATCGTCATGCCGATCGCGCTGCCGGGCATGGTCGCCGCCTTCATCCTGGCGATGGTGCTGTGCTGGAACGAGTATTTCTTCGCCGCGCTTTTGACCTCGACCGACGCCAAGACCATTCCTGTCATGGTGGCGAGCCAGACCGGCTCGCAAGGCATCAACTGGTGGTCGATGGCAGCGCTTGCCACCGCCGCCATCACACCGCTCGCCGTCATCGGCATCGCGCTCGAGCGTTACCTGATCATGGGCATGACCGCGGGCGCGGTGAAGTAATTGCGCCAGCCTTCCCTTCTCCACAACAAGGGGAGAAGGGGAAAGCGCGCTAACCCGAAAGTGTTGCCCGCAAATGCTCGAGGATCATGGCAACCCCTTTTTGCCCCAGTTCCGCCGAGGCTTCGGAGGCGCTTGCCGTGTACCAGCCGGTGTTGTCGGCGAAGCGATCGGCATCGACCGCTTCCGGGCACAGCGCCAGCATCAGTGACGTCTCGCCGGTGCCGGCATGATCGAACGGATACTGGCTGTGCATTGAGGCCGGCATCAGCGGATGCACCTGCACCCAGTTGAAGAAATTGCTGCCCTCGGCGTGGGCGGCATAATAGTCGGCCATCGCCGCAGAGCCCCACCAGCCTTCGCCGCGGTCTTTCTCCAGGAAGCGGAAGATCGCCTGCCGGCCGGCGGCCTTGAAGGCGAGATCGGTTGGCATGCCGGCGGCAAAATTTTCGGTCTGGTGGTGAATGATGGCGTGGATGTTGCGGAAGCCGATGCGCAGCAGGCTATAGAACAGTTCTTCCGCAAATGGCGCCAGCACATTGCCGCCGACCTGCACCGAGCCGCTGCCCTCCGGTGCTGCAACCGCATAGCTCGCCGCGCCGTAATAGAAGGGCGGCAGAATGACGATCTCGGCTTCTTTTTCGAACAGTTCCAGGCTCTTGACCACCGCCAGCGTGTCCATTCCGACGGCCATGTGCTCGCCATGATATTCGAGCACACCGAGCGGCAACACGACCGGCCGGTTCTCGGCGATCGCCTTGCGGATCTGGTGCGGCAGCATCAATTCGTAGCGCATGACACCTACTCCATATTGGTGTGGCGGGCGCGCATCGCTTCCGGCGAGACGCCGGTCAGATCCCTGAGCTTCAGCACCATCACTTCGAAGAGGACGAACAGCGCGCCTTCGAAAACCGAGCCCATCGGCAGCACGGATGTCTTTTCCAGGCCCTGGTCGTCGGCCATGGTCTGAGCCGGGATAAGCAGTGTGAAGTCGGCCAGCTTCGCGGCAGTGCTGTCGGCTTGCGCGGTGAGCAGCAGGACGGTGGCACCGGCATCGCGTGCGACCCGCATCAAAGTCAGCACGGTCGAGGTCTCGCCCGGGCCGGAACTGCAGAGGAAGACATCGCCCGCGCCCAGCGGCGGCGTGGTCATGTCGCCGACGACGGACACCGGCAGACCGAGATGGTAGAGCCGCATGGCAAAACCCTGGACCTGCAGCGCCTCGCGGCCGCAGCCATAGGTGACGATCTTTTTCGCACCGGCCAGGATGGCACAAGCGGCGTCGATGCGGCTTTCGTCGATACGCTCCAGCACGGTGCCAAGCTCGTTCAGCGCAATCCCAAACAGATTTTCGCCGGCGTCCGTCATGACATTTGCACCAGCTTGCAGGTGCCGGAGAACCACTTGAATATCTCAGTCACATCTGCCCCGAACAGCTTGTTTTCATTCATGCTATCACCGCGAAAATCGGTGTCCAACGACACGCAGTGCTTTTGATGCGCCACAGCCGTGATAGTGTCACGGCAAATCGCAAATGAGGAAACGACAGCATATGAAGACACGGCATTTCGACCGCATCGGCAATGGCGGCATCAACTTCACCGAGCTCGGCTTCGGCACCGCGCCGCTCGGCAATCTCTACCGCGCCGTCTCCGACGAGGATGCCAATGCCACGCTGGAGACGGCATGGCGGGTCGGCTGCCGCTACTTCGACACCGCGCCGCTTTATGGGCTGGGCCTTGCCGAAACGCGGCTCAATCCGTTCCTGCGTTCGAAGAAGCGCGACGACTACGTGCTGTCCAGCAAAGTCGGGCGCATCATGCGCGCCTGCCCGCCGGAACAGCGCACCGGCATCGGCAAATTCTTCGACACCCCATTGCGCCGCGAGGTCTACGATTACAGCTATGACGGCGTCATGCGCTCCTTCGAAGCCTCGCTGGAACGGCTCGGCGTCGACCGCATCGACATCCTCTTCGTGCACGATGTCGACATCTTCACCCATGGCAGCAAGGAAGCCTCGGACCAGCGGATCCAGGAATTCATGAGCTCCGGCTACTACGGATTGCTGGCGTTGCGCGACCAGGGCGTGATCAAGGCATTCGGCGGCGGCATCAACGAGTGGCAGGTTGCCCAGACGCTGGTCGAGCGCGGCGATTTCGATCTGTTCCTGCTTGCCGGGCGTTACACGCTGCTGGAGCAGGAAGCGCTGCAGTCTTTCCTGCCGCTATGCCAGCAACGCGGCATCGGCATCGTTCTCGGCGGGCCTTACAATTCCGGCATCCTGGCAACCGGGCCGAAGCCCGGCGCCTACTACAACTATTCAGAGGCGCCGCAGGACATCATCGACCACGTCACCCGCATCGAGGCCGTCTGCAAGCGCCACGGCGTGCGCCTGATCGAGGCGGCGCTGCAGTTCCCGCTGCTGCATCGTTCCGTTGTCTCGGTAATCCCCGGCGGCCAGCGGCCGGGCGAAGTCGAAAGCAATCGCTCGCTGCTCGACGCGAAGCTGCCATCGGCGCTGTGGGCCGATCTCAAGAAAGAAGGCTTGATGCGCACTGACGCGCCGACGGCATAGCGCCGCTTTTTCCAACAGAAAAGAAAAACCGGATATGCCGGCTTTTCTTTTCTCTGAAAGACTTAAGGAGGCGCTTAGTTGACCGCGTCCTTGAGGCCCTTGCCGGCCGAGAACTTCGGCACGGTGCGCGCCGGGATCTTCACTTCCGCACCGGTCTGCGGATTGCGGCCGGTCGACGCGGCGCGTTTTGACACGGTGAAATTTCCGAAGCCGACAAGCCGGACATCGCCGCCCTTTTTCAGTTCGCCGGTGATGACGGAAAACACCGCATCAACCGCCGACTGCGCGTCACCCTTCGAAATACTCGCGGCATCGGCGACAGCGGATACCAGTTCGTTCTTGTTCATAAAAATTCCCTTCCATGAGAAAACCGGAATACTCGACTCATCCGGCAGGAAACGGACTTTAGAAAGAAGCGCTCCGGCAACCAAGTCGAAAAGCGCCAAGAAAGTCGAAAAAAGCCCGGAAATCCGCGGTTCTTCACATGAAAAAGCCGGGCTCAAGGCCCGGCTCTCTCTTTGTGCATTGCAACTTTAGCACGCGCTAATGCGCCAGCGATTTACCAGCCTCGTCTCCGACATCGACCACGGCCGGCGCATTAACGGGTTCGACCCACTGGATCGGTTCCGGCATGCGCACCAGCGCATGGCGCAACACTTCGCCAACGCGTGAGACCGGAATGATTTCCATGCCGCTCTTCACGTTTTCCGGAATCTCCGCCAGATCCTTGGCGTTCTCTTCCGGGATCAGCACCTTCTTGATGCCGCCGCGCAGCGCGGCAAGCAGCTTTTCCTTAAGGCCGCCGATCGGCAGCACCCTGCCGCGCAGCGTGATCTCGCCGGTCATCGCCACATCGGCCCTGACCGGGATACCGGTCAGCACAGAGACGATCGCCGTCGCCATCGCCACGCCAGCCGACGGTCCGTCCTTCGGGGTTGCGCCCTCTGGTACGTGGACGTGGATATCGCGCTTGTCGAACAGCGGCGGCTCGACACCGAAATCGATGGCCCGCGAGCGGACGTAAGAGGCCGCCGCAGAGATCGATTCCTTCATCACGTCGCGCAGATTGCCGGTCACCGTCATGCGGCCCTTGCCGGGCATCATGACGCCTTCCACCGTCAACAGCTCGCCGCCGACTTCCGTCCAGGCGAGCCCGGTGACCACGCCGACCTGATCGTCGCTCTCGACCTGGCCGAAGCGGAAGCGCGGAACACCAAGGTAATCGGCAAGATTGTCCGCCGTGATGTTGATCGTCTTCTTCTTCGTCTTCAGGATCTCGGTCACCGCCTTGCGCCCGAGCTTCATCAGCTCGCGTTCCAGGCTCCTGACGCCCGCTTCACGGGTGTAGGTCTGGATGATGCCGCGGATCGCGTCCTCGCCGACGGAGAACTCCTTCGGCTGCAACGCGTGGTCGCGGATCACCTTGGGCATCAGGTGACGCTTGGCGATCTCGATCTTCTCGTCCTCGGTGTAGCCGGCGATACGGATGATCTCCATGCGGTCCATCAAGGGCGCAGGAATGTTCAGCGTGTTCGCCGTCGTCACGAACATCACGCTCGACAGGTCGTATTCGACCTCGAGGTAATGGTCCATGAACGTCGAGTTCTGCTCGGGATCGAGCACCTCGAGCAAAGCCGATGACGGATCGCCGCGGAAATCCTGGCCCATCTTGTCGATCTCGTCGAGCAGGAAGAGCGGGTTGGATTTCTTCGCCTTCTTCATCGACTGGATGACCTTGCCGGGCATCGAGCCGATATAGGTGCGGCGGTGGCCACGTATCTCGGCCTCGTCGCGCACGCCCCCCAGCGCCATGCGGATGAACTCGCGGCCGGTCGCCTTAGCGATCGACTTGCCGAGCGAGGTCTTGCCGACGCCGGGAGGTCCGACGAGGCACAGGATCGGCCCCTTCAGCTTCTTCTGGCGGCTCTGCACGGCGAGGTATTCGACAATGCGGTCCTTGACCTTGTCGAGGCCGAAATGATCCGTATCGAGCACGTTCTGGGCAAAGGCCAGATCCTGCTTGACCTTGGAGTTCCTGCCCCACGGGATCGACAGCAGCCAGTCGAGATAGTTGCGCACGACGGTCGATTCAGCCGACATCGGCGACATCGTCCGCAGCTTCTTCAGTTCGGCTTCCGCCTTTTCGCGGGCCTCCTTGGAGAGCTTGGTTTTCTTGATGCGCGCCTCGATCTCGGCGGCCTCGTCGCGGCCGTCCTCGCCTTCGCCGAGCTCCTTCTGGATCGCCTTCATCTGCTCGTTGAGGTAGTATTCGCGCTGCGTCTTCTCCATCTGGCGCTTGACGCGCGAGCGGATGCGCTTCTCGACCTGCAGCACCGAGATTTCGGCTTCCATGAAGCCCATCGCCTTTTCCAGCCGTTCCTTGACGGACAGCGTGGCGAGCATCTCCTGCTTCTCGGGGATCTTGATGGCAAGATGCGAAGCGACCGTGTCGGCGAGCTTGGAATAGTCGTCGATCTGGCTGGCGGCACCCACCACTTCGGGCGAGATCTTCTTGTTCAGCTTGACGTAGTTCTCGAAGTCGGTGACCACGGAACGTGCCAGCGCCTCGACCTCGACCTCTTCCTCATCCGGTTCGACCAGCGCCGCAGCACGGGCTTCATGGAAATCGGGACGGTCGGTGAACGCGACGATTTTCGCGCGCGATGCACCTTCGACCAGCACCTTCACGGTGCCGTCCGGCAGTTTCAGCAATTGCAGCACGTTGGCGAGCGTGCCGATGTCAAAGATGGCATCGGGCTCCGGATCGTCGTCGGCGGCATTCATCTGGGTCGCGAGCAGGATCTGCTTTTCCTGACCCATCACTTCTTCCAGCGCCTTGATCGATTTCTCACGCCCGACAAAGAGCGGAACGATCATGTGCGGGAACACCACGATGTCGCGCAGTGGGAGGACTGCGAAGACGCCGTCGCTGGGAGCCTTGGATAATTTGGCCATTGTCCAACCTTTCATGTCGCGGCCGCCAATCGGCCAACCGCGAATCTCATATTAACGACCGGGGATCGTTCCGCCTACCACCGTTTGTGACGGGAGTTTTACAGCACAGAATTCGGCACCACGGCCTTCTGCCATTAGTTGGAGGCACAGGGGGTAAAGATCAAGGGTCAACACGGTCCGTCCCTCCAATCCGCGGCCATTACGCGGCGCCGTAGGCTGTGTGCGACAGCAAAACGGCGCCCTGCGGCGCCGTTTCAGAAAAATCCATTGCCGGCTCACGTCAGGCGCTGACGTTGCCCTTCTTTTCCTTCTGCTCGGAATAGATGTAGAGCGGCCTGGCGTTGCCTGACACCACCTCTTCCGAAATAACCACTTCGCGCACGCCTTCCAGCGCCGGCAGCTCGAACATGGTGTCGAGCAGGATCGCTTCCATGATCGACCGCAGGCCACGAGCGCCGGTCTTGCGCTCGATGGCGCGCTTGGCGATCGCCGACAGCGCGTTCTCGTGGAAGGTCAGGTCGACATTCTCCATCTCGAACAGCCGCTGATACTGCTTGACCAGAGCGTTCTTCGGCTCGGTCAGGATCTGGATCAGTGCCGGCTCGTCGAGATCCTCCAGCGTCGCCAGGACAGGCAGACGACCGACGAACTCGGGAATGAGGCCGAACTTCAAGAGATCCTCAGGCTCGACCAGGCGGAAAACATCGCCGGTGCGGCGATCCTCGGGCGAAGCGACGATGGCGCCGAAACCGATCGAGGTTTTCCTGCCGCGATCCGAGATGATCTTGTCCAGGCCGGCAAAAGCGCCGCCGCAGATAAACAGGATGTTGGCGGTGTCGACCTGCAGGAATTCCTGCTGCGGATGCTTCCTGCCGCCCTGCGGCGGCACGGAGGCGACAGTGCCTTCCATGATCTTCAAAAGTGCCTGCTGCACGCCCTCGCCCGACACGTCGCGGGTGATCGAGGGATTGTCCGACTTGCGCGAGATCTTGTCGATCTCGTCGATATAGACGATGCCGCGCTGGGCGCGCTCGACGTTGTAGTCGGCCGACTGCAACAGCTTCAGGATGATGTTCTCGACGTCCTCGCCGACATAGCCGGCCTCGGTCAACGTCGTCGCATCGGCCATGGTGAAGGGGACGTCGATGATGCGGGCCAGCGTCTGCGCCAGCAGCGTCTTGCCGCAACCGGTCGGGCCGATCAGCAGGATGTTGGACTTCGCCAGCTCGACGTCGTTGTTCTTGCCGGCATGGGCGAGGCGCTTGTAGTGGTTGTGGACGGCCACCGACAGCACGCGCTTGGCGTAGGGCTGGCCGATGACGTAGTCGTCGAGAACCTTGAGGATTTCCTGCGGGGTCGGCACGCCCTCGCGCGACTTCACCATCGAGGTCTTGTTCTCCTCGCGGATGATGTCCATGCACAGTTCGACGCATTCGTCGCAGATGAACACCGTCGGCCCGGCGATCAGCTTGCGCACTTCGTGCTGGCTTTTGCCGCAAAACGAGCAATAAAGCGTGTTCTTGGAATCACCGCTGTTGTTGCCGACCTTGCTCATTTTCCTGTCCTTTCATGGCCGCCCGCCGATGGTCTGGTTGAAAGGGCGCATATTCAATCTATCGCGGGAATCCGCTGCCGCCAGTGCCCCGGCTCCCGCAACGCATTCCGTACGAAACACAAATCGGAAAACGGGGCAATGATTCGAACAACCCCACGCAAAGCTAAGCCGTCGAAAATCAACATAGCCTTAACGTAGGCAATTGCACCCGTCGAGGGAACAGCCAATTGTGGCCGAAATGCCGCAAGCTGCGCCAAAAGCGCGTGATCCCGCCACTCATTGCCACCGCGGGGCCACCGCGGACCTATAAGGCAATACCTTCGACCGGCTCACGTGACGAAATGACCTTGTCGATGAGACCGAAATCCCTGGCCTCGTCGGCAGTCATGAAATGGTCACGGTCGAGCGTTTTTTCAATCTCATCGTAGCTCTTGCCGGTGTGCTTGACGTAAACCTCGTTGAGGCGGCGCTTCAGCTTGATGATGTCCTGGGCATGGCGCTCGATGTCGGAGGCCTGGCCCTGGAAGCCGCCGGAAGGCTGGTGGACCATGATGCGGGCGTTCGGCGTGGCAAAGCGCATGTCCTTGTGGCCGGCAGTCAGGAGCAGCGAACCCATCGATGCGGCCTGGCCGATGCACAGCGTCGACACGGCAGGCTTGATGAACTGCATGGTGTCGTAGATCGCCATGCCGGAGGTGACGACGCCGCCGGGTGAGTTGATATAGAGGTTGATTTCCTTCTTCGGATTCTCCGCCTCGAGGAACAGCAGTTGCGCGCAGACCAGCGTCGCCATGCCGTCCTCGACCGGGCCGGTGATGAAAATGATACGCTCCTTGAGGAGCCGCGAGAAAATGTCGTAGGCCCGCTCGCCGCGATTGGTCTGTTCGACCACCATCGGAACGAGGTTCATGTAGGTTTCGACGGGGTTCTTCATGGACTATCCCTTTTTGAGGATGGGATTCCGGCGCCGGAGATTTGCAATCGGGCAGAATCGGTTCTGGATCGTTATTGTGTAAATAGGATGCCGGCTCACCCTAGCGCAAGGCCGCCTCTCCTAGCCATCCGGTTAAGTCGAATCAAGGTTTCCAAAGCAAGTTTCGCCCGTCGCCGTGCCGGCAGCCCTATCCTGCCGTGGGACGGGGCGCTCATGCTGGTCGTTATTTAGCAGTTTCTTAACCACATCGCTTAACGAAAAGTGGTGAAACCGCTTTTTCCGGCCACGGCTTACCCTACAATTCAACGTTGAACTCGCTTCACGCAGTTCAAACAGGGGGAGTGCGATGATCAGGAAAGCTGCTTCCTTGGCCCTTACCGGCATCACCGTTCTCGGCACGGCGTCCGAAACGGCTGCCGGCGGACGCGCGGTCGAATGCTACGAGGAGGTCAACAGGCCGGCCGTCTACGACACGGTCTACGAGGACGTGCTCGTCAGCCCAGCCGGCCAGCAGGTGGAATACGAGGCGCCAATCTACGGGACGCGTGAGCGCGTGGTGCAAATCGCGCCGGCGCGCGTCAGCTACGAGATCGTGCCCGCCATTACCCGCACGATCTACCGCTCCGTGAGGGTCGATGACGGCGGCTATTCCTGGGAATGGCGCATCATTCATGGCCGCAAGGTGCTGTGCAAGGTCAGGCACAAGGCGCGCTATGAACGCGTGGCTGAAATCGTCGTGGTTGAGCCGGAACGCCGGCGGCGCGTTGTCCTCCCCGCCGAATACGAGAGCGTCGCCGAAGAGGTGCTGGTGCGGCCGGAGCAGCGACGCATCATCGACATTCCGGCGTCCTATCAGACAGTGGCTCGCCGCGTGGTGGTCAGGGAGGGCTCATCGAGCTGGCGGCGCGTGCATATTCCGAGGCATTGCCGATACTAGGCGCTCAGGCCGCCTCGGCCCTGAGCCATTTCTTCAGGCCGTCGACATCGCCATTGCCGACGCAGGCCGCAACCCTTTTGCCAACTGCCGCGCCGAACTTGTAGCCGTGGCCGGAGCAGGCCGAGACGACCAGGCATTTGCCTTTCCGGTGGGCCAGGAACTTCTCGTCGGCGGTGAAGGTGTAGGCGCAGGTGACCACTTCGGTGACCTTGTACTCCGCGATGCGGGCAATCGGCGGCGAAAACAGGTTGCGGATCGCCTCACCCTCGCCCGGCACCGGCTGGCGGTTCCAGTCGGCATCGCTGGTCGGCACCCTGTGCAGGCCCGAGCCGAATTTCATGCCGGCGCCGCCTGTGGGCGGGATAGCATAGCCGTCGACAGTGCCGCCGACGTCGAGCACAACGGGTGCTGCCTGCCAGGCTGCTTTCAAATCCGCCGGCGGTTCGACATAGGCGAGCGCGGTGCGCCAGGTTTTCAGTTCGCCATCCAGCTCTGGGAACAGTTTTAGCACCCAGGCGCCGGCAGCGACGACGATCCGGTCGGCCTGCATCGTTTCGCCGCTCGCAAGCACGACATGTCCGGCGTCGGCGTCGATCTCGACCACCTTGCTGTTTTCGTAGACATTGGCGCCATTCGCGCGCAGCCATCGGGCGAGGCCCGAGGCGATCTTGCGGCAATGCAACGCGCCACCGTCCGGCGAAAAATACGCATAGCGGAACGAACCGGGCTGTAGGAACGGCCAGCGTTCGACCGCGGCGTCCGGTTCGAACAATTCGAACGGATAATTTCCCGTTTCCATGCCCTCGCGGTATTCCTCCGCCTCATCTCCCGGCTCCCGCGAAATACAGATGAAGCCGCGCGGATCGAGATGGCTTTCGCCGAGATCGGCCCACATCTCGTCCCATGCTTCATAGGCTTCGGTGATCAGCCGGCCGTAGCCCGTTCCGGCCCGGTAGGCGCGGCGGATAATGCGATGATGGTCGCCCGACGCTGCAAGCGGATTAGGAATCGGTCCCTGCTCGACGATCGAGACGAGGTGACCGGCCTTGACCAGCGACCACGCCGTCGAAAGCCCGGCAATGCCCGCACCGACCACGATCACATTCATGACAACCGTCCTTCCGCAACCGCTCCGCGGCTCACCTCACGGGAGGGCCAACATACGGTCTGGCACCAGACTGGCAAGCCGCGCTAATGATCTGGCATGACCGAATTGAAGCCGCCCTACCTTGCCTTTGATCCAGCCACACGTCGCCTGCGGCTCGATCCGCACGAGCCGGCCTTTTTCCAGAATCCATACGAGGCCTATGCCTTCCTGCACGGCGCATCGAACGCCCTCTTCTGGGAAGAATTTGGTTTCTGGTGCTTTGGCGGCTTCGACGACGTCAACCGTCTGTTGCGCGATCGCCGCTTCGGCCGCCAGAACCCGACCGGCATTCCGGACAGCCGGGGCGTCGGCCAGGACCGCACGCATCTCAGCGCCTTCGACGGCGCCGAGGCCAATTCGATGCTGGAGCTGGAGCCGCCCGTCCACACACGGCTCAGAACGCTGGTCAACCGCGCCTTCGTCTCGCGCCAGGTCGAGCGGCTCAGGCCGCGCGTCGAGGCGCTGGCCAATGAATTGATCGACCGTTTCGAACCAGGAGGAGTCGACCTGCTGCCGGCGTTCGCCGCTCCCTTGCCGATCACCATCATTGCGGAAATGCTCGGCGTGCCCGTCGACATGGGGCCGCAGCTGCTCGACTGGTCGCATCGGATGGTCGCCATGTACATGCATGGCCGCACCCGCGAGACGGAAGAGACAGCCAATCGCGCCGCGCGCGACTTTTCCGATTTTCTGCGCGGCTACGTCGCCGAGCGGCGAAAGAGGCCGGGCGAGGATCTTCTGTCGCTGCTGATTGCGGCACAGGACGACGGCCAGAAACTGTCGGAGGACGAACTGGTGTCCTCGGCAATCCTTTTGCTCAATGCCGGCCATGAGGCAACTGTCCACCAGACCGGCAATGCGGTGCGCTCGATCCTTGCGCAAGGCGGCGACCCGCGCCGCTTCTCCACCTCGCCGGAAGCAACAGCCGCGACAGTCGAAGAGTGCCTGCGCTTCGACGCGCCGCTCCACATGTTCACGCGTTATGCCTATGAAGAGATCGAGGCCGGCCCCGGGGTCATCGTGCGCCCTGGCGAGACGATCGGCCTGCTGCTCGGCATGGCCAATCACGACCCGGTGGCCTTTGCCGAGCCCTTCGCCTTCAGGCCGGACCGTGCCGACCAGAAGAACGTATCGTTCGGCGCCGGCATTCATTTCTGTATCGGCGCGCCGCTCGCCCGGCTCGAATTGCAGGTGTCGCTGAAAACCCTGTTCGACCGGCTACCGCAGTTGCATCTTGCCGAACAGCCGCGCTTGCGCGACACCTATCATTTCCATGGGCTGGAGACGCTCGCCGTGCGCTTTTGAGCATTCGGTCCGGCAGGCTCAGCCGCAGGGGTGATCAAAGCTTGATCACATACTCCTTGCGAGTCGTTTCAAGCACTTCCCAGCTGCCCTTAAAGCCCGGCCTCAGCACGAAACTGTCGTCGGCCTTGACAGTGCGCGCATCGCCGCCGTCTTCGGCGATCACCGAAACCCCTGACAGGATGTGGCAGAACTCCCACTCATCATATTCGATGCGCCATTTGCCCGGCGTTGCTTCCCAGACGCCGGCAAAGAGGCGGCCGTCCTGTTCCTCGACATTCCAGGTGCGGAATTTCGGATCGCCCGAAATCAGGCGATCCGGCGCCGGCGCGCCAAGTTCCGGCTCGACTGTGTCGACGCCGACGGACAGAAATTTCGGCGTTGCCATGGCGATCAAACCTTGGCGAGGGCCTGTTCCAGATCGGCGACGATGTCGTTGACGTCCTCGATACCGACCGAAAGCCTGACCGTGTCCGGCCCTGCCCCGGCGTTGATCTTCTGCTCGTCGGAAAGCTGGCGATGCGTGGTCGATGCCGGGTGGATGACCAGCGACTTGGTGTCGCCGACATTGGCCAGGTGCGAGAACAGTTCGAGCGCTTCGACGAATTTGATGCCCGCCGCGTAGCCGCCCTTCAACCCGAAGGTGAACACCGCGCCGGCGCCGAGCGGCGAGTACTTCTTCTGCAGCGCATTGTTCTTGTCGCCGGGCAGGCCGGGATAGGACACCCAGGCGACCTTGGGATGGTTGGAGAGCCATCCGGCGACCGCCGCCGCATTGTCGCAGTGGCGCTGCATCCTGAGCGGCAAGGTTTCCAGGCCGGTCAGGATCAGGAAAGCGTTGAACGGCGAAATCGCCGCGCCGATGTCGCGCAAGCCGAGCACACGGGCGGCGATGGCAAAGGCGAAATTGCCGAAGGTTTCGTGCAGGACGAGGCCGCCATATTCGGGGCGCGGCTCCGACAGCATCGGATACTTGCCCGACTTCGACCAATCGAACGTGCCGCCGTCGACGATGGCGCCGCCGATGGAATTGCCGTGACCGCCGATGAACTTGGTCAGCGAATGCACGACGATGTCGGCGCCATGTTCGATCGGCCGCAGCAGATAGGGGGAGGCCAGCGTGTTGTCCACGATCAGCGGCAGGCCGTGCTTGCGGGCAATGTCGCCGATTTTCTCGATGTCGACGAAGACGCCGCCCGGATTGGCCAGGCTTTCGATAAAAATCGCCTTGGTCCTGTCGTCGATCTGGCTCTCGAAGGTCGAGATGTCGTTGGTGTCGGCCCAGCGCACCTGCCAACCGAAATTCTTGAAGGCGTGGCCGAACTGGTTGATCGAGCCGCCGTAAAGTTTTGTCGCCGAAACAAAATTGTCGCCGGGCTGCATCAGATTGTGGAAGACCAGCACCTGCGCAGCATGGCCGGAGGCGACCGCAAGGCCTGCCGTGCCGCCTTCGAGTGCCGCGATGCGCTCTTCCAGCACCGCCTGGGTCGGGTTCATGATGCGGGTGTAGATGTTGCCGAACGCTTTCAGCCCGAACAGCGAGGCGGCATGGTCGGCATCGTCGAAGACGAAGGAGGTCGTCTGGTAGATCGGCGTCGCTCGCGCACCGGTCGCCGGATCCGGCTTGGCGCCGGCATGGACGGCGAGCGTGTTGAAACCGGGCGTGCGGGCCATCGAAAACCTCCCTCAATGGTGAATGGTGAATGGTGAATGGTGAATGGTGAATGGTGAATGGTGAATGGCAAAGTCGGCCAGCCCCACCCTGATTGCAAGCGGCTCATATGCCGCGTGGCCCGCCTTTCAGAAAAATCCTTCTATTCACCTTTCACTATTCACTACCTACTTCTGGCGAACGCCGAAACTCTGGAACCCCGGCCGCATCAGCGGCTTCTTCGACGACAGCACGCCTGAATTGACGCCGGTCCAGCCGATCTCGCCGGACAGCTTGCCATATTCGATCTTGGGGCAACGGTTCATCACCACCTTGATGCCGGCGGCTTCGGCGCGTGCGGCCGCCTCGTCATGGCGTATGCCAAGCTGCATCCAGATGACCTTCGGCAAGGGATCGAGCCGCAACACCTCGTCGACAATGCCCGGCACGGCAGAGGAAGCGCGAAACACGTCGATCATGTCGACAGGTCGCGGAACGTCGGCGACCCTCGCATAGGTCATCTGTCCGAGGATCTCCTTGCCAGCCTGGCCGGGATTGATCGGGAACACCGAAAACCCCTTGCCGAGCAGATATTTCAGCACGAAGTAGCTCGGCCGCACGTCATTGGCCGACGCGCCGACCATGGCGATGGTCTTCACCGAATTGAGGATGCCGGCGATGTAGGCGTTGTCGTAGGCGTCGTGGTTCATGCCTCGTCCTCATACAGCGCTTCGGCGAGAAAACCATCTGGATCATTGCAAAAATTGCGCATCATGCGGAAATGGTCGGTATCGCTAAGATCGGTGGGGTCGAGCCCGGACCGGCCGATGCGGAACAGCCGCGCGCCGGGACAGGCCATCAGCAGCGGCGAATGCGTCGCCATGATCACCTGTGCCGTGCCGGACTCCTCCATCCGCCGCAGCATCTTGAGAAGCTCGATCTGCCGCGTCGGCGACAAGGCGCTTTCGGGCTCGTCCAGGATGTAAATGCCTTGCCGGCGGCAGCGCTCCTCGAAGAATCTGATGAAGCCCTCGCCATGCGACCAGGACAGGAAGTCGGGCGGCGCCTCATGTGCGTCGATGGCAGCCTGATCGAGATAGCGGGCGACCGAATAGAAGGATTCGGCGCGAAAGAACCAGCCTGCGGTGACCTTCGGCAGCCAGTGACCGCGCAACGTTGCCGCCAGCGCCGCGCCGCTCTTGTCGATGGCGCGGGAGTGGTCGACCGGCATGTAGCCCTTGCCGCCGTCGGCTTCATCGTAGCCGGCCAGCGCGCCGATCGCCTCGAGCAGCGTCGATTTGCCGGTGCCGTTCTCGCCGACGATGATGGTGATCGGCGTGGTGAATTCGAGCTCGAATTCATGGCCGTGAAAGATCGGCAGGTTCCAGGGATATTTTTCCCAATCGACGACCCGGCTGGGCTCGATCAGGATGCGTTTGAGATAGGGCGCCTTCAGCCGCGTCAGTTGCTTGCGATGAGCCAGAGGGGAACCTCGTCAGGCCGGCAGCGAAATCGATCCGTCTTCCGAGATCGGAAAGGCCGGATTGTGCGCGACTTCCCAGATATGCCCGTCCGCATCGGCGAAATAGCCGTACCAGCCACCCCAGAAAGCGCGCCCGGCCGGCTTGACGATCTTGCCGCCGGCCTTCTCTGCCATCGCCAGCACTTCGTCGACTTCGGCGTCGGAGCGGGTGTTGTAGGCAAGGTAGATCGCCGACGGCGCCTTGGAGAAGGTAACGCCCGAATCCTCTTCGGCGCTTGGGCGCGGAAACAAGCCAAGAATGGCACCGCCCATCTGGAAGAAGGCAACGCCGTCGGTGATCCCGGCATGGCGGGTCAGGCCCATCGCCTCATAGAAGCGCGTCGCGCGCTCGAGATCGTCGGTGGCGATGGTGATGATGGAGATGCGCGGTTCCATATCCGCCTCCTATTCCTCCGGCCATTCCGGCTTGCGCTTGCCGATGAAGGCGCCAATGCCTTCTTCCGCATCGCGCGCCAGCATATTCTCGACCATGACGCGCCCGGTGTAATCATAGGCCTCGGCCAGCCCCATTTCCGCCTGCTCGTAGAAGGCTTCCTTGCCGATCTTGACGACCAAGGAGGATTTGGACGCAATGGTTTGCGCGTATTTGGTGACAATCTGATTCAGATATTCGCGCGGCACGACGCGGTTGACCAAGCCGAATTCCTTGGCGGTTGCCGCATCGATCGTCTCGCCGGTCAAAAGCATCTCCATGGCGTGCTTGCGCGAGACGTTGCGCGACAGCGCCACCATCGGCGTCGAGCAGAACAGTCCGATATTGACACCAGGCGTGCAGAAGGTCGCTTCGTGCGAGGCGATTGCGAGATCGCAGCTGGCGACCAGCTGCAACCCGGCCGCCGTCGCCAAGCCGTCGACTTCAGCGATCACCGGCTTAGGATGGCGAACGATTGCCTGCATCAGTGAGGCGCAGGCGGAAAACGTCTTTTCGAAGAAGGCCCTGCCGCGATCGGCATCGGCGCGATGCGTGCTCAACTCCTTGAGGTCATGCCCGGCGCAGAACACTTTGCCGGCCGCCCCAAGAACGATGACGCGGACGGACTTGTCGGCCTTGGCGCGGTCGAGTTCCGTCGTCAGCGCCGCCATCACAGCGAGCGAAAGAGCATTGGCAGGCGGATTGGTGAGCGTCAGGCGCAGCACGCCCTTGTCCAGCCGGGCGGCGACCGGCCCTTCGGCAACGGCAGGCTTGATGGCGACGATTTCGGCCATGGGTCGTTCCTCCGCGATTCCGGATCGGTGATCGACTAATCTAGTATGCGGGTCTCGCTTCGTCCAACACTCCGCTTCTGCCATAATGAATGGCTGTTGCCAGAAACCGCAGGCTGCGCTCATACAGGCAGGCGCAAACGAGAGACTGACATGCCTGCCCAAAGCAATCTCAAACCGATGCTGACGGCTGCCGAAATCAACGCGCTGATGGCGACCGTTTTCCCGCAGCTCAACGACCAGTTCACCTTCTACGAGGCGTTGGAGGTGTTTCCAGGCGGCTGTGTCGTGCGGCTGAATGCCGACGAGCGCCATTTGCGTCCCGGCGACACTGTGTCGGGTTCGGCGCTGTTCACGCTGGCCGACATAGGTGGCTATGTCTGTGTGCTCTCGCATGCCGGGCCGGATGCGCTTTCGGTTACTACCAGTCTCAACATCAATTTTGTCCGCAAGGCCGAGGCCGGGCCGATCGACGGCCATTGCCGCATCCTGAAGCTGGGCAAGAACCTGATGGTGTTCGATATCGACATCGTCGCCGGCCCGGAGGGACACACGGTAGCGCACGCAACGGGCACCTATTCGATCCCGCCAAGGCGGATTCCGGCCTAATGCTTTCTATTGAATTTTTTTGTTGATGTGTATATATGTGCGCATAGGTGATATTTGCTTGAGCGTGACAGCCGCAAAATCGTGAAGCGTCTCAAGGATGATGGTTTCGAGCTGGTTTCCGTACGCGGCTCGCATCACAAGTTCCGAAAGGGCGAGATCGTGGTGATCGTTCCGCATCCGGAGAAGGATCTACCAACCGGTACAGCTCGCGCCATCGCCAAACAAGCGGGCTGGATATAGGTGACCTGAAGCGTCTTGGAGGCCGAGATGAAGAACTATTTCGCGTTGATCGATAAAGATCCCGACAGCGCGTTCGGCATTCGCTTTCCAGACATTCCGGGCTGCTTTTCAGCCGCGGACGAGGCGGAAGACATCGTACCGAATGCAGTCCAAGCGTTGCAGTTGTGGGCGGAGGACATGCCTGTTCCCGAACCGTCCAGCCATGAGGCGATCGTCGCGCTTGCGGATATACGCAAAGCACTTGCTGAAGGAGGCTATCTGGTGTCGGTACCACTCATCGACAATGACAGCGCCGTCGTGAGGGCGAATGTAACTTTCGAGCGCGGCGTCTTGCGGGCGATCGACGCTGCGGCGCGCGACCGAGGCATAACGCGATCTGCATTCCTCTCCAGCGCAGCTCGCAAGGAAATCGAGGCAAAGCACTGAGATTTGTCTGACACAGAGCCAAGTCGTGATGTGGTAAAATGATACCTTTAACTCAAGTATTTGTTTTTGTTTAGCTTTATCTTCTGGCAGGCATTTCACGCGCCTTGACGCGATAACCACCCTCCCCTATAAGCCCTCACGGAACAGCGGCCCGCAAAGGCCGCCGTTTTGTTATTGGCGACGGCAAGTGCCTTTGCCAATCCAAGCAACAAGAAACGCCTTCTTTTGAAGGTCCGAACCGAAAGCAACAATCCATGGCAACCTTTTCGCAGAAGCCTGCGGATGTGGTGAAGAAGTGGGTGCTGATCGACGCCGAGGGTCTCGTCGTCGGCCGTCTCGCCACTGTCATCGCCAATCATCTTCGCGGCAAGCACAAGCCCACCTTCACCCCGCACGTCGACGACGGCGACAACGTCATCGTCATCAATGCCGACAAGGTGGTGTTCACCGGCAAGAAGTTCACCGACAAGGTCTATTACTGGCACACCGGCCACCCCGGCGGCGTCAAGGAGCGCACCGCGCGCCAGCTGCTCGAGGGTCGTTTCCCCGAGCGTGTCGTGGAGAAGGCCGTCGAACGCATGATCCCGCGTGGCCCACTCGGCCGTCGCCAGATGAAGAACCTCCGCGTCTACGCAGGCACGGAACATCCGCATGTCGCCCAGCAGCCCGTCGTCCTCGACGTGGCCAAGCTGAACGCCAAGAACAAGAAGGTTTCGTAAGATGGCTGAGCTTTCCTCGCTCGCAGAACTCGGAACTGCCACCGGCAACACCAACACCCAGCCGGCAGCACCCGTCCATGTCCAGAAGCTCGACAAATCGGGCCGCGCCTATGCCACCGGCAAGCGCAAGAACGCCATCGCCCGTGTCTGGGTGAAGCCCGGCTCCGGCAAGATCGTCGTCAACGACAAGGTGTTCGCCGAATATTTCGCACGCCCGGTCCTGCAGATGATCCTCAACCAGCCGATCATCGCCGCCAACCGCGCCGGCCAGTACGACATCGTTGCCACCGTCATCGGCGGCGGCCTTTCCGGCCAGGCCGGTGCCGTGCGCCACGGCATCTCCAAGGCGCTGACCTATTACGAGCCGGCGCTGCGCGCCGTGCTCAAGAAGGGCGGCTTCCTGACCCGCGACAGCCGCGTCGTCGAGCGCAAGAAGTACGGCAAGGCGAAGGCCCGCCGGAGCTTCCAGTTCTCGAAGCGCTAAATACCCTATTTTCTATCGATTTTTCAAAGGGGCTGCGTATTCGCAGCCCCTTTTGTTTGTCGACATGGCAATCCCGCATCTTCAGGTGACCCAAAGTAATATTAGTAGTATCTTAATTACAGGTGCGTTCCAGACCCCAGGGCAGCAGCCAACTTCAAAGAGCGGGAGCTGTGCACGTTGCGACGCGCCGGCAACCTGACGCTCGCGAAGGAGGAGGCAATGCGCATCCATTCCAGCAGTGTATTTCTAGCAGCTGTCGCCGTGACTTGGGCATTCGCCGCGCCTGCGGCCGATAAAAGCGACGAGCAGCTGATCGAGAATGCGATTACAGCGGCACCGGAGGCTGTCGGCAAAAACGCCGCCGTCGTGAATTGGGAGATGAAGACGTTGAGGAAGGGCACCAACGGCTTCACTTGCATCCCGGACGACCCTGGCACTCCCGCAGACGACCCAATGTGCACGGATGAGAACGGCATGGCGTGGATGCACGCGATCATGTCCAAGAAGGAGCCGCCAGCAGGAAAGGTTGCCTTCGCCTATATGCTGAAGGGAGGCGATGCGGCCAGCAATACCGATCCCTTTGCAACCAAGCCGCCGGAAGGGGCCAAATGGCTGCATGACGGTCCGCACGTGATGGTCATGAATGCACCGGACTTGATGGCGTTGTATCCCCACGAGCCGAGTCCGACGCAGCCATATGTCATGTTCCCCGGTACGCCGTACGCGCACCTGATGATCCCGGTCAAATAGTCCAAGCAAGACCTGCCGCGAAGCATAGCGGGAGGTCACCTGAGGGAAGGGAGCCGCGCTTATTTTCGGGCGCGGCTCTCCCGGATGTCAGGGCTGGCCGGCCGATACCTTGATGAAATCGATAAACGCCCGCAGCGGCGCCGGTACGAGGCGCCGGCCAGGATAATAAAGGAACGGCCCGGAGAAGCTCTGCCACCACGGTTCAAGCACCGGTTCGAGCGCCCCGCTCTCGAAGTGAGGGCGCAGCCAATCCTCAAACAGGCTGACGATGCCTGTGCCGGCGATGGCTGCATCGACCTTGAGGTCGGTCGCCCCGCCCAGGGTCACGAGAAGCGGCCCACTTGGGTCGACCCGCACCACCTCGCCGTCGCGCTCGAACTCCCACGGCGGCATCGCACGGCTGGCAAAGCGGCCGCGCAGGCAGGCGTGGCCGAGCAGGTCGCTCGGGTGTTGCGGCCGGCCATGACGATCCAGGTAGGCAGGGCTGGCGGCTGTAGCGAAGCGCTGCACGCGCGGTCCGATCGGCACGGCGATCATGTCCTGCTCCAGCCGCTCGTCATAGCGGATGCCGGCGTCGCACCCCGCCGCCAGCACATCGACAAAGCTTTCCTCGGCGATCACCTCCAGCCGGATGCCGGGATAGGCGGCAAGGAACCGCGGGACGATGCCGGGCAGGACCAGCCGCGCCGCGCTGACCGGCACATTGAGGCGCAGCGTACCTGCCGGCCTGTCGCGAAAGCCGTTCACCACGTCGAGGGCCGATTCCACCTCGATCAAGGCAGGACCGAGCCGCGCCAGCAGGCCTTCGCCGGCTTCCGTCAGGACAACGCTGCGGGTCGTCCGGTTGAGCAGCCTGACACCGAGCTGCGTCTCCAGGCGCCGCACAGCCTCGCTCAAGCCGGACGCACTGCCGCCGCTGGCGCGTGCCGCATCCCGAAAACCTCGGGCGCGCGCTACGGCCACGAAGGCGTTAAGATCCCCGAGATCGATCTGCATTGTTCGTCATTCCGCACAGCCCGTGCGAATTGTACCCAATTATCATGAGATCGGACAGCGTCTATCTGTGCACCATTCCTGAAGGAGAAAGACCATGTCCAGCGTCGACCAGTCCGGCACATTCATCCTCGGCGACCGCAGAGTGAGACGGCTCGGCTACGGCGCCATGCAGCTCGCAGGGCCCGGCGTCTTCGGCCCACCAAAAGACCGCGACGCGGCATTGGCCGTGCTGCGCGAAGCCGTCGCGCAAGGCGTCAATCACATCGACACCAGCGACTTCTATGGCCCGCACGTAACCAACCTGTTGATCCGCGAAGCGCTCGCACCCTATCCCGACGACCTCGTTATCGTCACCAAGATCGGCGCCCGGCGCGGCAAGGACGGATCGTGGTTGCCGGCCTTCTCGGCCCAGGAACTCGCCAAGGCCGTGCACGACAATCTGCACAATCTCGGACTCGACGTGCTGGAGGTGGTCAACCTTCGGGTCATGTTCGACGCGCATGGCCCCGCCGAAGGGTCGATCGAGGCGCCGCTTGCGACGCTGGCCGAGCTCCAGCGCCAGGGCCTTGTGCGTCACATCGGGCTGAGCAACGTCACCGCTGCGCAGATCGCCGAAGGCCGCAGGATCTGCAGGATCGTGTGCGTGCAGAACCAATACAATCTGGCGCATCGGGGCGACGATACCTTGATCGACGATCTGGCCCGCGACGGCATCGCCTATGTGCCGTTCTTCCCGCTTGGCGGCTTCAACCCGCTGCAATCGTCGACCTTGTCCAAGGTCGCGGCACGCCTCGGCGCCACGCCCATGCAGGTCGCGCTCGCCTGGCTGCTTCGCCGCGCGCCGAACATTCTTCTGATTCCCGGCACGTCTTCAGTTGCGCATCTCGGGGAGAACCTCGCCGCGGCGGAACTCGAACTGTCGGACGATGTTCTCAAGGAGCTGGATGGCGTGGCGATGGCCGCTTGACCTGCGGACGAGGCTCGAGGTGCCTCCAGCCGGTGTTGGAGACTGGCGAAGGCGGTGATGAGCCAATCTCCCCCCTCGTGGGGAGATTGGCAGCGCGACCGCCGCTCCTAGTTAATGCTGGCCGTATTCGCCGGCTCGGCCGGGCGCTTCTCACCGGCATAGGGCACGCGAAAACCGTTCGCCGCCAGCCAACCGATGGCGGCCCTCGGTTCGTCGGTCTGGATGATGGTGGCGCCGCGCTCGACCCAGAAGCCGTAGGTCTCGCGCGGCAGGCTGGCCGCGACCGCCAGCTCGTCGCCGCGGCCACCGGCGAGGAAGCCGCCCGGCTTGTTGACGATGGCGTAGGTGTCGGCCCAGATGTGCCAGTCGCCCCTCACCGCCAGCGCGCGCATGTGCGGGCTGAACAGCGGACCGCCGTTCTCGGTCAGCGTCTCTGATCCTGCGCGCCAGTTGATCATCTCGACCGCGCGCACCGGGAAGGCCCGGCTGACTTTCTCGGCAAACATGGCGTCGCGAACCGCGTCATCGGCGATGATCGGCATGAACTGGAAGCCGCTGCCGATCGCGTCCATGGCAGCCCTGACCGTAGTGATCCGCTCCGCATTCCACAGGTTCTCCTTGACGATCACCTGTTCGGCCATGCCGAGGTCGCGCGCAACCGCAATCATGCCCGCCAGGCTATCGACATCGAGCTTGTTGTCGAGATTGACGAGGATCCTGTCCCTGGTCGCCATCAACATTTCCCCCAACGTCGAGACCGTCTCGCCCGTAACGGCGCCGGTGCCTTCGATCACCAGCCGGCAGGTCTTGAGTTCGGCCAGCGTCCGCTTGACCACCTCGCCCCTACAATTCGTGGTGCGGTCGAGCCAGCTGTCATGCATGACGACGAATTCGCCGTCCTTCGAGCGCCTGATGTCGACCTCGACGATTTCGGCGCCCATTGCGATCGACGCCTCGACGGCGGCGATCGAGTTTTCGGGATAGAGCGTCTTGCCGGCCTGCATGCCACCTGCGCGGTGCGCGGCCACGATCACATGGTCGCGCCATTGGTTGGCGTGCTCGAACCGCTCAAGAATCTGCCTGGCGCGCGTTTCGCCTGCCGATGCATGACCAAGGGAGACCGCCAACGCCGCGGAAAGCAGAAGGCTCAGCCAAATCGTTCGCATGAGAATCGCTCCGTACCGGGATCGCACCCCCCGTTAAGCGATGCCCGTGACAGGCAGGTGAACGAAGCCGGCTTGCAAAATGCCGGAAAATCAGGTCAGCGCCGGCCGAAGCAGCCGTCGGCGGCTACTTTCGGTTGTTTGCCAGGCAGTCTCCTGGCCAGCCATGCGGGGTTTGCCTGGCGAGCAAGGATTTGTGACCGGATCGAATGGCCATGATCCTCCGCAGGGGTCGCAATTCTGAGAATTATGTCCAATAAGGTTGCGCGCCGACGCACAGGAGATCGCTTCATGCCGCCAAGGACCATCGATCACGCCTTCACCACCCGCTCCAGGACGGGTGCGTCGTTCGAGCCGACCTATGCCGGCGCGCTGTCGTTCATGCGGCGCAAATATTCGAAGGACGTGAAGGGCGCCGATGCAGTGGTGTGGGGCATTCCCTTTGACGCCGCGGTCACCAATCGGCCGGGCGCGCGTTTCGGACCGCAGGCGATTCGCCGCGCCTCGGCCATCCTCGACAACGACCCGCAATACCCGTTTTCGCGCGACCTGTTCGAACGTCTCGCCGTGGTGGATTATGGCGATTGCCTGCTCGACAGCGGCAATCACCAGAAGACGCCTGCTACAATCGAGCGCGAGGCAGCGAAGATCCTGAAATCCGGCGCCTTTCTGCTGTCACTCGGCGGCGATCACTTCGTCACCTGGCCGCTGCTCAAGGCGCATGCCGCCATCCATGGCCCGCTGGCTCTGGTGCAGTTCGACGCACACCAGGACACCTGGCCCGACGACGGCAAGCGCATCGATCACGGCTCCTTCGTCGGCCGTGCGGTCAAGGAGGGCATCATCGACCCCGACCGGTCGATCCAGATCGGCATCCGCACCCATGCGCCCGACACGTTCGGCATCAAGATCCTGTATGGCCATGAAGTGGAGGAAATGCGTGCGTCCGACATCGCCTATGCCATCGTCGACCGTACCGGCGGCAAGAAGACCTACGTCACTTTCGACATCGATTGCCTGGATCCGGCTTTTGCGCCCGGCACCGGAACGCCGGTCGCGGGAGGCCCATCTTCGGCAAAGATCCTGTCGGTGCTGCGCCAGATCAACCAGATCGATATCGTCGGCGCCGACGTCGTCGAGGTTGCGCCAGCCTATGATCACGCCGATATAACGGCAATTGCCGGGTCGATGGTGGCCATGCACTATCTCGGGCTGCTGGCGGAACGAAAGGCGCGGCTCGAGGAAATGAACCAGGGCAATCACAGCGTTGCCGGATTGAATCTGGCAAGCGGCATATAGCTTTGAGATAACAGGAATTTTGGCAAGCAATGAAACCGAAAATCTTCATCGACGGCGAGCACGGCACCACCGGTCTGCAGATAAGGGCGCTGCTTGCCGAGCGCGGCGACCTGGAAATCATCTCCATCCCGACCGAGCGCCGCAAGGAGACGGCAGCGCGCGCCGAGTTCCTCAACGCCGCCGATGTCGCGATCCTCTGCCTACCGGACGCGGCCGCCAAGGAAAGCGTTTCGCTGATCGCCAATGACACCACCAAGGTGATCGACGCCTCGACGGCGCATCGTGTTGCCGATGGCTGGGAATACGGTTTCGCCGAAATGGACAAGGACCAGGCGAGGAAGATCGCTTCGGCGAAGCGCGTCGCCAATCCGGGCTGCTGGCCGCAAGGACCGATCGCGACGCTGCGGCCGCTGGTTGCGGCGGGGCTGTTGCCGGCCGATTTTCCGGTCACCGTCAACGGCATTTCCGGCTATTCCGGCGGCGGCCGGCCGATGATCGAGGATTATGTCGCCAAGGGGGAGGATGCGCCGGAATTCCTGCCCTACGGGCTGACGCTGCAGCACAAGCACGTGCCTGAGCTCAGGACCTATGCCAAGCTTTCGCACGATCCGATCATGCAGCCGGCGGTCGGCAATTTCGCGCAAGGCATGATCACGGTGGTGCCGCTGCAACTCGGCGGCCTCGACCATGTGCCGACCGGCGCCGAGCTGCATGCGGCGATCGCCGATCATTTCGCTTCCATCGATGGCGGCGTGGTCGAGGTGGCGCCGTATCTGCATCAGGAACGCATGCCTGACATCGATCCGGAGATCTATAATGGCACCAACCGGATGAAGCTCTACGTCTTCGCCAATGACGATCGAGCGCAGGCGCTGCTGCTTGCGGTCTACGACAATCTCGGCAAGGGCGCCTCGGGCGCCGCCGTGCAGAACATGGATCTGATGCTCGGCCTCTGAATGGATGCGCCGGCATTTCCAAAGCGCTGGAAGGTCGGCGCGCCCGAACTCGTCGCCGAAACGTTCAGCAGCCGCGTCTGGAAGGTCGCGCGTGAGGACGGCTCGCCGGCAATCGTCAAGGATCTAAAGCCTTTCGACGATGTCGAGGACGAGTTGCGTGGCGAGCATTTCCTCGCCTGGCGATGCGGCGAAGGCGCGGTGCGGCTGCTCGGCAGCGACGGCCACCGCATGCTGCTCGAATACGCCGGCGAAACCTCGCTGTCACAGATCATTGCGGATGAGGACGACAATGCCGCCACCGCCATCGCGGCGGAGGTGATGGCCAAGCTGCTGTCGCCGTCGACGCACCCTGCCCCGCCTGACCTTCAGCCGCTGCGGACACGGTTTTTCAGCCTGTTCCAAAAGGCGAAGGCCGATCGCGCCGCCGGCGAAAAGAGCCTGTATGTCGAAGCTGCCGAAATCGCGGAACGGCTGTTGTCCAATCCGCATGACGCGCGGCCGTTGCATGGCGACCTGCATCACGACAACATCATGCACGGTCCACGTGGCTGGCTGGCGATCGATCCGAAGGGCGTTTTCGGCGACCCGGGCTTTGATGCCGCCAACATGTTCTACAACCCACTCGACCGAGACGATCTTTGCCTCGATCCGCGGCGGATCGCCCATATGGCGCAAGTCTTTGCAGCAACGCTCGGCCAGACGGCGCCCGCCATACTGGACCACGCTATCGCCTTTGGCTGCCTGTCGGCTGCATGGCACCATGAAGATCGCAACGCGGTCGACGAAAACCGCGAGCTGGCGATTGCCGCGGCAATCCGGCGGGTGCGGCTCAGCCTCTGAGAGCAATCTCGTGGGGCAGCGGGTAAGCGCCCCTGGTACCGCGCCAATGCGCGGCGGCGAAGCCGAGCAGAACCAGCGCGAATGCCTGATGCGCCAAGGCCATGTGGAGCGGCACCTGCATCAATAGGGTGCCGATGCCGATCGACGCCTGCACCACGACAATCAGGAACAGCAGCGTCGCACGCCGGGCATGCGTCGTGCCCGGCAGGCGCCGGCGTGTTGCAATCATGTGCCAGAGCGCGACCGCGAAGATCGTTTCGGCGCCGGCCCGGTGGACGAACTGCACCGTCTTCGGATTTTCGAAGAAATTGCGCCATGCCGGCTCGAGCAGCAGCAGGTCGCCGGGCACCAGCTTGCCGTCCATCAGCGGCCAGGTGTTGTAGCTCAAGCCGGCGTCTAGCCCGGCGACCAGCCCGCCGAGATAGATCTGGACCAGCGCCAGCAGCACCAGGACGCCGGCCAGACGTTGCGTCGAGCGGTCGGCGGCAGGTTCCGAGTGCGGCGCCAGCCCACGCGCGACCACCATGGTCGCCGTGAAGATAAGTGCCGCCAACGTCAGATGCATCGCCAGCCGGTATTGGCTGACCGAAACGCGGTCAGCCAACCCGGACGCCACCATCCACCAGCCTATCGCGCCCTGCAGGGCGCCGAGAAGGAGGATGCCCGACAATTTCGTGCCGAGGCCCCGCTCGATGCGGCGCGTCGCCCAGAAGAACAGCAGCGGCAAGGCGAAGACCACGCCGACACTACGCGCCAGGATGCGGTGCACCCATTCCCACCAGAAGATCGATTTGAACGCCTCGATGCTCATGCCCTTGTTGAGTTCGGCATATTGTGGGATCTGCTGGTAGCGCAGGAACTCCTCCTGCCACTCCGCATCATTGAGCGGCGGGATGACGCCGTGTATCGGCTGCCATTCGGTGATCGACAGGCCGGAATTGGTTAGCCTTGTAGCGCCGCCGACCAGTACCAGCGCAAACAGCACTAGGAGCACGACATAGAGCCAACCGCGTACCAGCGCGCGGTTGCGAAGGTCGCGATCGCGGGCGGCGAAAGGCGCGGCATCGGATATGGCAGCAGCCATGGATTTGTCCCGGCAGTTGAAGTCGCGGATTGGTGAACCATCGCAACCCGGCTTGCAAGACCAGACAGCGCGGCACGCCGTCGCGCCGTTTCCGGCGGGTTGCGCGCATCGAATGTTCGGCCTAAGCGATAGCGGTCAACGAGATCGCGCCATGCCCATTCGCCTGAAAAAGCTGATCGGAAGCTTCCTGCTGGTAGTGCTGGTCACAGTCTATGCGCTGGTCGCCTCGATCGTGGCGGTTGCGCAGTTGTCGCAGTCCGGGCCGCTGGCGCACTTCCTCTTCTTCCTGCTCAGCGGGTTTTTGTGGGTGCTGCCGGCGATGGGCATCATCAAATGGCTGATCCTGGAGCCGCGGCCGAAGGGGCGAGGCAACAGTTAGATCGTCACAACCGTCTTGCCGGCATTGGCCAGCGGCGTCGTGACGCCCGACAACATTGTTCGGATGTGGGCGACGCTCTGATAGCGGCCATTGACCGAAATGCGCGGCAGGGCATGCAGGAAGCCGGCATGCTCGGCGCGGAGTATGCCGTGGCGGGTCGTCACCGCCGAGGCATAGCCGGCATCGCGGACTAGGCCGACTTCGCGGCGGCCGACGGCGCTGGCATAACCGTAGGGATAGGCGAAATGGCGCGGCTCCTCGCCGAGTTTGGCCTGCAATATGCGCTTGACGTCGCCGATCTCATGTCGCGCATCGCTCTCGGAAAGCCGCTTCAGATTGCAGTGATTGACGCTATGTGCGCCGATCGTCACCAGCGGGTGCTCGGCCATGGTGCGGATCTCGTCCCAGTTCATCAGCGTGCTCGGGCGCGGACCACCCAACACGATGCCGTTCGAGCGCGCCAGATCCCGCAACACCGCGCGCTGGTCCTGCTCGCGCACCTTCAGCGTCAGATGAGCGTGCAGGCGCGCATTGGCCTGGACCTTTTTTCCGGGACTCGAGCAGTCGATCGTCACTGCGCCATCCGGCGTCGTCAGAGTCAGGCGATCGCGCGCATTGACGATGTCCTCGACCACGTCCCACCACAAATCGGCAGCGCCGTCGATGAGTCCCGGCGCGACATAGATGGTGATCGGCGCGCCGTGTTTCTCCAGCACCGGCAGCGCCTCGGTCATGTTGTCTCGATAGGCGTCGTCGGCGGTGATCGTCGCAAACTGGCCGTCCTTGTCGCCAGCCTTGATGCGCTCGATGGCCTCGTCCAGCGTGACGAAACTGTAGCCGTTCGCCTTCATGTCGGCGATCACGGCGTCGAGAAACCCAGGCGCGATGTTCAAGTGGCGGTTGACGCCGTTCGGCTTTTCCGGCGTCGCGGTGACCCGATGCAGCATCAGGATGGCGCCGAGGCCGCCGATAAATGGTTTAGCCAGCGGAGCGAGACCGGAATAACGGGCGAGATTGAGCGCCAGTTTGCGGATTGCCTCGCCCCCGTCGATCATTCATTCACCTTTTGCGCCTAAGCTCATCAAGCATGGAATGCGCCTGCGCGGACCCCCAATCGCGACGAATACGCCCTAAGGATTGAGGTATGGTTGACGCCACCGCGTCATTTGACGGCAATCGGCTGGCAAGCAGCGAGGCGTCGCCGTGTGCCTTGCCGGCCGGCAAGGCCGGCCTGTCAACCTCGGTCGCCGATGGTGCGGCGCTGGCGGCGTACGCAGAATTCTGCCATTCGGCGCTTTTTGCCCCGGCGCAGAGCGCAGGCTGGATCCTGAACTGGGCCGCACATACCGGCGCCGACGTTGTCGTTGCGACGCTGCGCGCCGACGACAGGCCGGTCTTCTCGTTGGCGCTGGAGGTCACCCACAGTGGAGCGTTCCGCATCGCCCGCTTCATGGGCGGCCGCCATGCTAACGGCAATTTTGCCGCCGCCGACCCGCAATGGCTGGCGAATGCCGATAGTGCGGCGATCCGCTCGATGCTGGCTGCGATTGCCAAGGCGCGGCGCGACATCGATCTTGTCGCGCTGGAGCGGCTGCTGCCCGATCTCGACGGCGTTGCCAACCCGCTCTCCGCCTTGCCGCATTTTTCGAGCCCCAATCTGTCGCTGGCCGCCAGTCTTGTAGGAGGATTTGATGCGCTGCTCACCCGCGTGAGCGGCAAGCGCAGGCGCAAGAAGCATCGCTCGCAGGCGCGCAAGTTCGAGGCCGTCGGCAGCTATCGTCGCATCGAGGCGAGGACCGCGGACGAGGTGCACATGCTGCTCGATGCCTTTTTCGAGATGAAGGAATTCCGCTTTCGCAAGATGGGTATCGCCAATGTTTTCGGTGAAGCGGAGGTGCGCGCTTTTTTCCGCTCGCTGTTTACCGACGCGCTTCAAGAAGAAGATCCGTCCTTCGTCCTGCATGGGCTGGAAGTCGCCGGCAAGCTCCGTGCTGTCACCGGATCGAGCCGCTCGGGCAAGCGGCTGATCTGCGAATTCGGGGCGATCGCCGAGGATGACCTCGCACACACCAGCCCGGGCGACTTCCTGTTCTTCGAGAACATCCAGGAAGCCTGCGAGGCGGGTTTCAAAATCTATGATTTCTCGGTCGGCGACGAACCCTACAAGCGATTGTGGTGCGATGTCGAAACGCAGCATTTCGAGGTGCTGGTTCCGCTGACGCTGAAGGGTCGTGCGCTGGCGCTTGCGCTCAGGCACGGCGCAAGCCTGAAGGCATTCATCAAGCACAGCCCAATGGTCTGGAAGCTGACCAAGCTGCTGCGCCGCAAAGCGGTGGGGCGGACAGCACCGGCCGCAGGCGAAGACGACAGCTGATTTCGATTTGAGAAAACTACCTCAGGCGGCCGAGCGCCGTCCCGGCATTGGCCCCGGCGCCACATGGCCGATCGGTGTGACCAGCGTCAGGTCGGGATAGCCGCTCTCGATGAGCGCGACCGCGGCCTGCGTCACCTCGTCGTCCGGCTCCAGCATGGAGAGCAGGACCTCGGTCCCCTCGCCCACCAGGCGGCTGATGCCTTGCGCGTCGGCCGGCCCGCATTCGACCACGACCAGATCATAGGCGGTGGTCAGCGACTGCATGATGATCGGCAGCCGGTCGGCGGCGCGCATGGCGCGGACCGGATCGGCTGTGCCGACCGGAATAACGTGGCAGTCCGAATAGAGATCGGGGTGGATCACATCGCTGAACTGCGCTTGCGAGGCGAGCAGATCGGTGATGCCCGGAAACAGCCCGCTGTCCAGCATCGGCCGCGAGGCGGCACCCGAAGCGGTGAGATCAAGCAGCAGCACACGTAGCCCGGCGTCGGAGACTGCGCGCGCCACCAGCACCGCCGAGGCGGCCGCCTCGTCGCCTTCCGGCGACACGAATATGGCGCGGGCGGCACCGGTGGCGATCAGTTTTTCCGCGGCCTTGTCGATGTCGACCTCGCCGAGGACAGAACGTGCCGGTTCAATGTCTGCAGCAGCCATTTCAGAGTACTCCGGTTCGATTTTCTCGGCAGCCGCTTCCGCCACCGCGACGGGTTCCGGCTCCACTTTGGTCTCGATAATCTTGTCGTCGTCGGTCTCATCGATCTCGGCGGCTGCCGGTTCGGGCCGGGCAATCGGTGGGTCGGGCTCGGCCATTACGCGTTCGGCCTGGACAGCCGGCATCGCAACCTGCTCGATGCGCTCGAAATGGGCACCGGCGGCCGGACGCATGGCGCGGCCGGAAAACAGTTCCTGCAGCAGCGTGACGATCGCCATGATGAGCAACGAGCCGACAAAGGCCGCACTGACAATCGGACCAATCTTGGGGAAATAGGGTTCGGCCGGCACCTGGGCCTCCGAAAATACGCGAGCGTCGACGGGCAGGTAGTTGCGATCCTTGCGTGCGGCCGCCTGGAGATAGCTGGACGAATAGAGATCGAGCTGCTGACGCTTGGTCGCGGCATCACGCTGCAGCGCATCGAGTTCCACCTGCTCTTCGCCGGCGCGGGCGGACGCCGCCTTCAGCGTGTTAACGTCTGCCACGAGTTGAGCCTCTCGCGCCTTCGCCGTCTCGGCCTGCGCCATCAGACCCTTCATGATCTTTTCCGCTTCGTTGCGGATCTGGCGGTCGAGATCGGCGAGCTGCGACTTCAGCGCGCGGATGCGCGGATGGTTGTCGAGCAAGGTGGTGGAAAGGTCGGCGATGTTATTCTTGAGTTCGACT
Organism: Mesorhizobium sp. WSM4830; assembly: GCF_055811495.1. Classification (NCBI taxonomy): domain Bacteria; kingdom Pseudomonadati; phylum Pseudomonadota; class Alphaproteobacteria; order Hyphomicrobiales; family Phyllobacteriaceae; genus Mesorhizobium; species Mesorhizobium sp. WSM4830. The sequence goes on from NZ_JBVVQI010000006.1 coordinate 159,725, forward strand.
TGCCGCTCGCGCAGGCGCTGGATCAGTTCGGAAGACAACACCTCCGGAACGGCATCCAGCGAGCCGCCATTGCGCAACGCCCTACGCACGCCGTCAGCGGTCGCTTCCGCCGAAGCGCGGTTGGCGCGCACCCGTGACAGTTCGCTCGACAATTCGGACAGCTGCTGAGTGGCAAGCACCGAATTGTTGCCGCCCATCAAAAGATCGGACTGCGCACGGAATGCGGCAACCTTGGCTTCCGCCTCCTTCACCCGGTTCTGCAGATCCGCGATTTCAGGCGCCAGAAAGTCGGTGGCGGCGGAATTCGATTCGAGCTTGGCATTGCCCTTGGAGGCGATATAGGCGTTTGCAATGGCGTTCGGGATCGCGGCGGCAAGCTTTGGATCCTCTGACGAGAACTCGATTGCGATCGCGCGGGTTTTTTCAACGCCATAGACGTTGAGCTTCTCATGCATTGCGTCCAGCACGCGCTCTTCCAGCGGAATCTCGAACGGATCGCTTTTCAAGCCTACAAGGACAAGGGCGCGGCTCAGCGTCGACATCTTCAGCGCCTCGTCGAATTCGGGCAATTTCGCCAGGTTGAGCTTCGTCGCCACCTGCTTGAGGATGTCGGGGGACGAGATGATCTGGACCTCGGTGGCCACAGCCTCTTCGTCGGGAATCGACCGCTCGTTGCCGTTGGCCCCGGCTGGCCGCGTGAACTCCGATTCTCGAGGCCCGATCTCCAGCTTGGCTGCCGCCTTGTATTCGGGCGTTGCAAGCCAGGCGAGCGCAAAGGCCAGGCCGGTTACAACCAGCGCGACGAAAAGGATCCGCAGCCAGTTTCGCGCCAGGCTGGCGAAAAGCTGCCTGAGATCGACGTCGACATCTGCGGCCGCGGATTGAACGGACATGCATCCCTGCTCCGGTACTGAGTCAGCATGCACCGTAAACAACTATGGTAACTCAGCCGTTAATATCGCGGTAAGAACCTGTCAGGCTCTACTAACAAGCCGCAAACAAGAGGCTGAAAACCATCTGCATTTGTCGATCCGGCCCGTATCGGCCGCGCGCCTTTACCGGCCATTAACCCTAACAGGATGATAACCGAGCTCGATCGTTAAGGTTTGCCGCAGAGTCGCCGGCTATTCAAAGGTACGTGTCCGCTCATGAAAAGCACTGCTCCCCTTTTCCGCGCGCTGCTTGCCGTATCGATGCTTTCGGGCTGCTCCAGCTACCGGCCGACGCCGGCCGCATTCCATGAAGTTCTCGACCAGCCTTATCGCCTCGGCGCCGGCGACCGTGTCCGCGTAACCGTGTTCGAGCAGGAAGGACTGACCAATACCTACAGCGTCGACCAGTCCGGCTATCTCTCGCTGCCGCTGGTCGGCAACGTGCCGGCGCGCGGCCACACCGCCCAGCAGCTCGAGGGCGAGATCGCCGAGAAACTGCGCCAGGGTTATTTGCGGGATCCCGATGTTTCGGTCGAAATCGATCGCTACCGGCCGATCTTCGTCATGGGTGAAGTGGGTGCGGCGGGGCAGTATTCCTATGTTCCAGGCCTGACCGTGCAGAAAGCCGTCGCCATCGCCGGCGGGTTCACGCCGCGCGCCAACCAGGAAAGCGTCGACATTACCCGCGACATCAACGGCAAGGTAATAACCGGACGCGTGGTGACCTCCGACCCGCTGTTGCCCGGCGATACAGTCTATGTTCGCGAACGCCTGTTTTGATGTGCTGACCAAGTGGCGGACACACTCAGGATCGTCCACTGCTTTCGCTCACCGGTCGGAGGCATCTTCCGGCATGTGCGCGACCTGACCGAGGCTCAGGTCGCCGCCGGCCATGCCGTCGGCATCGTCTGCGATTCGACGACGGGCGGCGATTTCGAGGAACGGCTGTTCGAACAGATGAAAGACAGCCTGGCGCTCGGCATTCACCGCACGCCGATGCAGCGGCATGTCGGGCCAGGCGATCTCGCCTCGGCCCGGCGCACCTACAGGATCATAAAAGAATTGCGGCCGGACGTGCTGCACGGGCATGGCGCCAAAGGTGGCGCCTATGCCCGTCTGTTCGGCTCATTGTTGCGGGTATCCAGGTCTCGCGTAGCCCGCCTTTATTCGCCGCATGGCGGCTCGCTTCACTATGACGAGACCACCGCCATGGGGAAGCTGTTCTTCGCGCTCGAGCGCTTCATGGCTCGCTTCACCGATTGCCTGCTGTTTGTTTCCGATTATGAGCGGCGGACTTATCGCCGGAAGATCGGCGAGCCGCCCATTCCGAACGCTCTCGTCCACAACGGCCTGCGCGCCGCCGAGTTCGAGCTGGTGCGGACCGAGCACAAGGCGGCTGATCTCCTCTATATCGGCATGATGCGAGACCTCAAAGGCCCGGACATCTTCATCGATGCGCTGGGGCTAGCCGCGACCCGACTTGGTCGCCCGTTGACGGCGCTGATGGTCGGCGACGGCGACGACCTGCCGCGCTATCGCGCCCAGGTAAATCAGCTCGGCCTGGACGTCGGGTTCCTGGCGCCGATGCCGGCCAGGCTCGCCTTCACGCTGGCCGAACTGGTCGTCGTTCCCTCGCGCGCGGAAGCCATGCCCTATATCGTTCTGGAAGCGCTCGCCGCCGGCAAGCCGATCATCGCGACGTCGGTCGGCGGCATACCGGAAATCTTCGACACCGGCTCGCCTGCCCTGATCCGGCCCGACCCGCGCGAACTTGCCGATAAGATAAGCGCCGCATTGGCCGATCTCGACACCTACAGAGGCCTGATGCCCGGCCTCACCGACCTCAAAGCACGCTTCGGCGCCGATGTAATGGCCGCCGAAATCGAAAAGGCTTATTTCGCCGCGCTCAAAAAATAGAGCAACGGGTTTCCACCGGGCTGCTCCTGGTGAAAGCGTCTCCAAAGCCATCTGTTGTTTCAAGGGTTTCTTAGCTCTCTTTTGCTATTCACCTGAGGGAAACCTACGGACGCCCCATGAACGAAATCGACCCCGCGCGCCGTTTTTCGCTAGACGCGGTGCGCAAATTCGACGCCCCTGCCGAGAACAATACGGCCGGCGGCATGAACGATGTTGCCCGCCAGGTCGCCTCGCAATACCGGCGCGATACGATGTCGCCGATCATGGTGAGCGGCGTCCTGCGCATGGTGGAATTCGCGCTGCTGATGGTGTCAGGTCTTGCCGTCTATTTCTACTATGTCGGTTTTTTCAACTATCTTGCCTGGCAATACTCACTGACGATCGCCGCCACCTCGTTCCTCGCGGTCGTTCTGTTCGACGTCACAGACTGCTACCAGATCGTCGCGCTGATGCGGCCGATCGCCAATTTCGGCCGTCTCCTGCTGGTCTGGGCCGGAACATTCGCCTTGATGGCGCTCACCGCCTTCACCATGAAAATGTCGGAAGACTATTCGCGCCTGCTCTTCGGCACGTGGTTCGTCGTCGGTTTCGTGTTGATCCTGGGTCTCCGCCTGGTGATGTCGAAGCTGATCAGGCGCTGGGCGCGCGACGGGCGGATGGAGCGCCGCGCCGTCATCGTCGGCGGCGGCAAGGCGGCGGAGGTACTGATCCGCTCGGTGGAAAGGCAGCCCTACAACGACATCCGCATCTGCGGCATCTTCGACGACCGCGGCGACAAGCGGTCGCCGCCGGTTGTCGCCGGTTATCCCAAGCTCGGCACGATTTCCGAACTCATCGAATTTGCCCGCATCGCGCGCATCGACATGCTGATCGTATCGCTGCCGCTGACCGCCGAATCGCGCGTGCTGCAGTTATTGAAGAAGCTGTGGGTGCTGCCGGTCGACATCCGGCTATCGGCGCATTCGAACGCGCTGCAGTTCAGGCCGCGCGCCTATTCCTACATCGGCTCGGTGCCGATGCTCGATATCTTCGACAAGCCGATCAACGACTGGGATTCGGTCGCCAAGCGCGCGTTCGACATCGTCTTTTCGATCATCGGCATCATCGTGTTCTCGCCGGTGATGCTGGCGACCGCAATCGCGATCAAACTCGACAGCAAGGGGCCGGTGCTGTTCCACCAGAAGCGGCACGGCTTCAACAACGAGATCATCGACGTCTACAAGTTCCGGTCGATGTACACCGACAAGGCGGACCCGACGGCGAAGCAGACCGTGACCAAGAACGATCCACGCGTCACCCGCGTCGGCCGCTTCATCCGCAAGACCTCGATCGACGAACTGCCGCAGTTCTTCAATTCGCTGTTCGGTTCGCTGTCGCTGGTCGGGCCGCGTCCGCACGCCATTGCCGCGCAGTCGCACAACCTCCTCTACAATGAGGTGGTCGACGGCTATTTCGCCCGTCACAAGGTCAAGCCCGGTGTGACTGGCTGGGCGCAGATCAATGGCTGGCGCGGCGAGATGGACACCAACGAGAAGATTCGCATGCGGACGGAATACGACCTCTATTACATCGAGAACTGGTCGCTCCTGTTCGACTTAAAAATCCTGTGCCTGACGCCGATCCGCCTGCTCAATACGGAAAACGCGTATTGAGCGCGACGGCTTCTGAATTGCCGGCGGCGGCGGTCAACGCCAAGCTGATTGCACTGATTGCGTCGGGGGCGGTTTTCCTCGGCGTCTTCCTGTCCGGCTTCGTCATTGCCGAGCCCGCGCCGTACGACCTCTATATGATCGGGCTGATCGTGGTGTGGCCCTTGTTCGGCCTGCGGATACAGCGCGCGGCCGTGCCGCTGCTAGTGCTGCTGGTTATCATGAACATCGGCGGTATGATCTCGATGACGCAGATGTCGGACCTCGCCGGCACGCCGCTCTATCTCGCCGTCTCGCTGTTCCTGGCCCTCACCGCGGTTTTCTTCGCTTCCGTAACGGCCGTCCGGCCCAGTCTCTACCGGGTGATCTTCGTCGCCTATGTGGTGTCGGCGGTGCTGACTTCGCTGGTCGGCATAGCCGGCTATTTCCATGCCTTTCCAGGAGCGGAGATCTTCACCAAATACGACCGTGCCGCCGGCGCCTTCCAGGACCCGAACGTGTTCGGGCCTTTCCTGGTGCTGCCGGGCATCTACCTGCTCTACCTGCTGCTTACCGGCTCGGTCGCGCGCATGCCCCTATTGGCGGTGCCGCTGCTGATCATCACCGCCGGCATCTTCTTTTCTTTTTCGCGCGGCGCCTGGGGCATGTTCGCCGTTTCGGCGATCCTGCTGACCGGTGCCTTGTTCCTGCAGAGCGCCAGCGGCAAGTTCAGGCTGCGCGTTGTGGTCATGACCATCGCCGCCGTCGGACTGCTGGTCATCGCGATGATCGTCATCCTGCAACTGCCGGGCGTCGCGGAGATGTTCTCGAACCGCGCGCAACTCGAACAAAGCTACGACACCGCCCGCCTCGGCCGCTTCGCCCGCTACACGATCGGCTTTCAGATGGCACTGGAGCATCCGTTCGGCATCGGCCCGCTCGTCTTCGGCAAGATGTTCGGCGAGGACACGCACGACATCTGGCTGAAGATGCTGATGGATTACGGCTGGCTCGGCTTCGTGTCGTTCCTGACGCTGACGTGCTGGACGATCGCCGCCGGCTTCCGAATTCTGCTGCGCAACCGGCCCTGGCAGCCTTATCTTCTATGCGCCTATGTCGCCTTCATCGGCAATATCGGGCTCGGCACCTTCATCGACATCGACCACTGGCGCCATGTCTACCTGCTACTCGGCCTGATCTGGGGTGCCATCGCGCTCGAATACCGCCACCAGTGGCAGTTGCGGGCGGCGCAGCGACCGGCAATACCCGTTGCTGTTGCTTCAGGCAGGACAGCAACCGAATTCGGTTGACCGGAGCCGGTCTATCACGATACATCGCGACCGGTCCGGAGTGTAGCGCAGCCCGGTAGCGCACTTGACTGGGGGTCAAGGGGTCGTCGGTTCGAATCCGGCCACTCCGACCATTAAAATCCAAAGGCTTAGCCAGTTTTCCCCCAAACTGGCTATACAGACAATAGCCGCATTGCAGCCAGCGCAGCATACGCAGGCGCGTGATCTCATGAGGAATCGATCACGCATCACTCGTGCGCGAGGCAGGGATGCTGAAGTCTAGCCAAAAGCCCGCCGAGAAACCGCGCGGTAGTGGCTAGGTATGGTTTGGTAACCTTCACCGTGAGCCGTGTTCAATAAAAAAGGTCCCGCCGCACATGCCAGAACGGCGGGACTCGATCAGGCGCCTTGCATCAGGCAGGGGTGACTCGGGGGTTGGGCATGCCCGGTGCGCGCGGATCGTAGTGAACCCTAGGCGCATCAGCTGCATTGCGTCCACCAACCGTCGGTTGGAACGAACTAATTCAATGCGGACGGCTGGCCTGGCCTGAACAGGCGCGCGCTCAAGGCGTAGTTTCTTCCCGGGGAGGAGCTTTTTGGTCAGGACAATCAGGATAGGGCAATTCTTCACACGGAGGGGGCCGGTCGCGAACGCTGCCATAATATTCCGCGAGTTTTGCGAAACCATAGGCAAAGGCGAAAATAAGCGCGAGGACAACCGCTATTCGGACGGCCATACCGTATTGTAGCAGGATCCTTCCATTGGAGCGCGCGGCGTTTTGGTACGTTTGAATGTTGAGTTCGAAAAAGGTTGGTTTTAGTTGAATCGCCGTCGTCCGCAGTTGCAAGGGCGAGCGGACGCTTCGAAGATGCCACGCGCTTTCGCCCTTTCGGGAGAGATGCAATGTCGCTTCAAGGAGTTGCCTGTCCTGCCGAGCTGACCATGTTAACCAAAGCACTCGATGCCCGATGCCGTGAATTGGGCCTCGCTGACGGCGATCCAGGCAGAGACGTGCTCGGCCGCAGGGTGATGGATTTGTTCGAAAGTGGTCAGCTCAGCGCCGAAGATTTGAGACTGGCTCTGAGCGGCGAGATCTTTAACGCCAAGAATCCTCCGGCCGCAGCCGGTGGGCTTTGATACGGCAAGCGGCTATCCGCGCAGCCATTTGAATTACTGGCCCAGCGTAGGCTTCCGTGTGCGCAAGAGCGCGTGTGAACAAATGTGATTTTGCGGTCGGTGCCAGACGGGCTAACTTTACCCATCGAACGAAAGAGGAGAATGATCATGAAGACATTCCTCGCAATGGCCGCGGCACTGACCATGTCCATATCAGCTGCCTCTGCGGACTGCCCCGCGCATTCCAAGGTCCAGGCATCGGTTGACACGCAGACGAAGACAGCGAGCGTCGAGAAGGCCGATATGTCGACTGCCACGGACGCTCAGACGATCAAGAAAGAAGAGCCACAGAAGACCGAATAGCGGTAACGCTCAGCGGGTCCCACGACCCAGATAAATGGCTACTGGCAAACATCCACCCATTCGGCGCCAACGAGTTCCGCCATGCGTTGCGGGCTGAGCCGCACGGCGGCGTTGGTTGCGCCTGCGGCGGGGACGACTTCGTCAAAGGCGCGCAGCGAGACGTCGCAATAGACCGGCAGCGGTGACGGCAGGCCGAACGGACATACGCCGCCGACGGGATGGCCGGTCGCGGCGAACACCTGCTCGGCGTCCAGCATTCGCGCCTTACCGCCGAACCGGTCCTTGAACTTGCGGTTGTCCAGCCTGGAGACCCCGCCGGCCACGATCAGCATCGTCTGGTCGCCGGCGCGCAGGCAGATCGTCTTGGCGATCTGCGCCGGCGCTACGCCATGCGCTTCGGCGGCAAGAGGTACCGTCGCCGAGCTTGCCTCCGTGACGATGACGTCAATGTCGGGCGCGTGGGCGGCGAAGAAGGCGCGAACGGATTCGAGGCTCATCTCCAGCAATTTCCGTCTGGCGTCGCCGTGGCGGCCGGCAAGTCTACTACGCGGCCGAAAAAACGAAGCCCGCCAGGGCGACCCATGGCGAGCTCGTGGAATAAAAGCATGGCACGCCGCTACGACACGGATCGCCTTTTGGCGGGCAACACGGCTTCATCAAACAGAGCGCTTTCCGGAAACTGAAGCGCGGAGGCAATACGCCGACGTTTCGAGGGATCGGCATCCTTGCCGCTTTCAATGTCGGCAATCTCATAGGCTGCCAGCCCGCACGCCAGGGACAGCTCTTCGATGCTGTATCCACGGGCTTCCCGGGCGGTTCGGACAGCACTGCGTTCAGGCGTAACCGCGCTCGCCGCCAGTTCGGAGTAAGGTTCGCGTTTTGCTATTTGGGGCATTGGCAACTCCGTGGGATGAAAGAGTTAGATCAAATCATGTTGTTGCCTGAGACGATCGGGAGAATGCCCGCTCGCCGGTGATTTGCCAAGCATCAAAGATAGCGTCACGGCATCGTGAACCGACGCCGGAATGAAGGCGGATGCCGGCGAGCCGACATCTGGCCGGATCGTCGGCAGACACAGTCCGGAAACAAAATTCTACAGGCCGGAAAAACTGCCGAAAAACTCCAAGGCGATAGTCCCAACTGCAGCGCTCGAGTCACCGACCTGAATCAGTGACGCTCAAATTCCGCCTGCGCAAAAAGGAAACGATGTCATGAAGAAGCCTCTTCTCTCCGCCCTTGGACTTGCAATCGCACTTGCCCTTTCAATGCCGATCATCGGCGCAAGCAGCGCGAATGCAACGACGATGCACACCACCGTCAAGAAGCATCACCGCCATCACTACCATCACCGCGTCCACCACTACCGCCACCACCACAAGAAGGTTGTGGCGAAGAAGTACTGAAAACACCCTCGGGCGAACGACCGGCAAGCAGGCGTTCTGGTCCTTGATTAAGGGCGGCGCGCTTGCCGGGTTTGCCGTGTCGGCGAAAAATGGCGGCGGTCCGCCGACCACCGCCGTCTGCCTATCTCAACGTGCCGACCTTGAACGCGCTCGCGGCGCGTTTTGCTGCCGGCCAGTGAGGAACAGACTGGCGACGAGCCCGACCAGAACCAGCCCGACAGCGGCCGCTGTCGCCGGGTGATCTCGGGCGGTCTGCTCGATCGCCCGGCCTTGCCTTCTGATTGCCGGCAAGGCGTGACCGAGCCGCTCAGTGATATCCGAATAATAATCCGACGCGGTATCGCGCCCGTCTTCGTAAAAGGCGCCGCCCTGCTTCAACACGGCTTTCTTCAAGGTGGCCAGTTCCCTGGTCAAGGCCGCGACCTGCTTGTTCAGATCGGTGTCGGAGATGCTCGAAAGCGATGCCATGACGTACTTCCTTCATCTGCAGAAGGAAGCCTAACGCATGACCCCGAAGACCGTTCCGGTCAACCCGGCGGGCTCTAGCGAACCTGATCGAGCAGGCGCTTGCATTCCAGGAGGTCGAATAGCGCCTCCTGCAGCAAAGCGCGATTGTCACGGGAAAGTTTTGACGTGTCCGGCGGAACCGGGCCTTCCTCGTCGGTCTTGCCTATGCCGAAAAAACGACGGCTGGGTTTCACCCTCGGCTGGCCGACCAGCATTTCGTCGTCCGGGCCGCGCGGCTGCGCCGCTTGCGTCAGCGGTACCGTGTCAGCCTGTCGGCGCTGCGAGATCGCCTCGACCGCCGCCATGTCGCCACTGCCGACGGCGATCAGAAACTGGTTGCCGTTCTCGCGCAACAGCTTCTGCACGCCCTTGATCGTATAGCCCTGATCGTAGAGCATATGGCGAATACCCTTGATCAGCTCGACGTCCTGCGGACGGTAGTAGCGGCGGCCGCCGCCGCGCTTCATCGGCTTGATCTGGTTGAAACGCGTCTCCCAGAAGCGCAGCACGTGTTGCGGCAAATCCAGATCCTCCGCGACTTCGCTGATGGTGCGGAAAGCATCGGGGCTCTTGTCCATGGGCGAATCCTCACGCTAGAACATGATCGCGAAAGGCGGGAACCGGTTCGGGCGACATCACGCTTAACAAGGAGAGCAGCTTCCCGTCCCGCCGGAACGGATCACACCCAAATACCGATCCGGCCTACCGAATCGCATCTTATTTCAGCGGTTTATGAAACAATATTCAAGCCCGGCGCAAAAGCAGGGTTCGTTTTTCAACCGAAGCCTTGAGCATGATTCTCGGCAAAGCGGGAGTGGACGTCTACTTGCTGCCCTTGGCTTTGCTGCTTTGATGGGAGCGCAGGATACGGTTCTTCAGCACGTTCGATGATTTGAAGGTCATCACCCGGCGCGGCAGGATTGGCACTTCCTCACCGGTCTTTGGATTGCGCCCGATGCGCTCGTTCTTGGAGCGGACATGGAAGGTCGCGAAGGACGACAGCTTCACCGTCTCGCCGCGAACGATCGCTTCGCAGATCTCATTCAACACCGCCTCGACAAGCTCGGCCGATTCAGTACGTGACAGCCCAACCTTGCGGTAAACGGCTTCGGCGAGGTCGGCGCGCGTAAGTGTCTTTCCCCCCATACGAACCGTCCCATCAGCTCAAAAACATAAATCGATACAAGCAACGGCAGAACCTAAGTAATTGATCCGTCAAGGTCAAGGACCCGAACCCGATAGTTCGGCACTTACCAGCGGAGCAGAACCGCGCCCCAGGTGAAGCCCCCGCCCATCGCCTCGAGCAGCACCAGGTCACCCTTTTTGATGCGACCGTCGGCGACGGCCGCGGACAGTGCCAGCGGCACGGAAGCCGCCGAGGTATTACCGTGCAAATCGACGGTCACCACCACCTTCCGCTCCTCTATCCCGAGCTTTTTGGCCGAAGCGTCAATAATTCGTTTATTGGCTTGATGCGGCACGAACCAGTCGAGATCGGCGGCGCCGATGCCGGCCTGTGCGAACGTCGCCTCGATGACGTCGGTGATCATGCCGACCGCATGCTTGAACACTTCGCGGCCTTCCATCCTGAGGTGCCCGACCGTTCCTGTGGTCGACGGCCCACCGTCGACGAAAAGCTTGTCTTTGTGGATGCCGTCGGAGCGCAGGCTGGCTGCCAGAACGCCTCGGTCGGCGATGCCGCCTGCCCCCGTGCCTGCTTCCAGCACCATCGCGCCGGCGCCGTCGCCGAACAAGACACAGGTCGAGCGGTCGCTCCAGTCGAGAATACGCGAAAACGTTTCCGAGCCGATCACCAGCACCCGTCTGGCCAAGCCGCCGCGGATATAGAGGTCGGCGGTCGTCACAGCATAGACGAAGCCGGAGCAGACCGCCTGCAGGTCGAAGGCAAAACCGTGGTGCATGCCGAGCCGGTTCTGGATCTCGACCGCCGTCGCGGGAAAGGTGTTGTTGGGCGTCGAGGTCGCCAGCACGATCAGGTCGATGTCGTCAGCCGTCAGGCCGGCGCTGTCGAGGGCTGCGCGCGCTGCCGCCTCGCCCAGCGAGGCCGTCGTCTCGTCGTCGGCCGCAATGTGGCGCTGGCGAATGCCGGTGCGCTGGACGATCCACTCGTCCGACGTCTCGACCATGCCTTCGAAATCGGCATTCTTCATAATGCGGCGGGGCAGCGCGGCGCCCGTGCCGCGCACGACTGATCTGATCAATGCTCTTTCCTATTCCTTTGCGTCGATGACGACGTCGGATTTCCGGATTGTCTGGGCATTCGGATTGCGGGCATGGAACAGGTCGAGATCGGCCTCGATGCGATCAAGCAGATTGTTGCGCACCATGTCGTAGCCAAGCTCGATCGCCGCCGCAAAGCCATCCGAATCAGCCCCGCCGTGGCTTTTCACCACGATGCCGTTCAACCCGAGGAAGACGCCGCCATTGGAGCGGCCGACATCCATCTTCTCGCGCAGGCGATCGAAGGCGGTCTTGGCGAAGATATAGCCGATCCTGGCCATCAGCGTCCGGTTCATCGCCGCGCGCAGATAGCCGGCGATCTGCCTGACCGTGCCTTCCGCCGTCTTCAGCGCGATGTTGCCGGCAAATCCTTCGGTAACGACGACGTCGACACTGCCCTTGCCGATGTCGTCACCCTCGACAAAGCCGTGGTAGTTCATCGAGGCCATGTTGGCCTCGCGCAGCATACGGCCCGCCTCCTTGACCTCCTCCTGACCCTTGATCTCCTCGACGCCGACATTGAGCAGACCGACGGTCGGCCGTTCGATGCCGAAAACCGAGCGCGCCATGCCGGTGCCCAGAATGGCAAAATCAACCAGTTGATGCGCATCCGCGCCGATGGTGGCGCCGACGTCCAGCACCACGCTTTCGCCGCGCAATGTCGGCCAGAGCGCCGCGATTGCCGGGCGATCGATGGTCGCCATGGTGCGAAGGCAGAATCTGGACATTGCCATCAGCGCGCCGGTATTGCCGGCTGAGATGCAGGCGTCGGCAGTGCCTGCCTTGACTGCCTCGACGGCCTTCCACATCGATGATTTCCAGCGGCCATGGCGCAGCGCCTGGCTCGGCTTGTCGTCCATCCGCACTGCAATCTCGCAATGGATGAACTCGCTCACTTCCGCCAGCTTGGGGAATTTGGCGAGTTCGGGCCTTACCACTTCTTCACGCCCATAAATGACGAAGCGTATATCCGGACGGCGGGTGGCGACAGTCATGAGCGCCGGGACGACCACGCTTGGCCCGTGATCGCCGCCCATGGCATCGATGGAAATCCTGATCACGCGGTGTTCATCTCACGGTTGCTTGGCCAGCGGGCTTGCCAAGGTACGGGGCTCGCGAAGGTTCGGCGAAAATAACGGTTTTGGGCTGCCGCACAACCAACTTTTCTCAAATTGGGTCAGCCATCAGGATTTTCCCAACAGTGATCTGAGCTTCTGCTGGAATTCATTCTCCACAGGCTCGGCATCGCCGGCTGCTTCCAGCGACACACCGGGCTTGCGCGGATAGGGATCGATCGCCAAGCCAAAGAACTGCTCGGCAAGCGCCCCGACGTCGATCGTATCGCCCGAAAAGGTTTCCGGGCTGTCCGGGCCTTCGGCGTCGAGCAGGATCTCACCGCCGCCGTCGAAACCTTGCCGCCCGAGCTTGGATTGCTCTGGCAGGAACAGCGCCTCGACCGGCTCGTCGATATGCGCCTCGACCGGGTCAAGGGTGACGATGCAGGCCTGCGTTATATCGGCCTCGACATGGCCGCTGACTTTCACTCCGTTGCGCTTCCAGGGCTCGACCAGGAGTTCGACGCGATAGTTTTCGACCGAAAGCAGCTCGTGCTCGGCGGCCAGCAGGGCGCGCTGCCCGGCGTCGGCATCGATCACCACCGGCAGCCCCTTTTGCGGCAGCCGGGCGACGTTTGCCCGGAATGACACTGGGCTGTGGGTATCAGGATGTTTCATCTTCGCCTCCACTTCGCCACCTTCATTCGGCCTGCCGTCGCTCAAGCGTTGGCCACGGGAAATGCCACCGTGCCGGAAACGATCGATTCGGTCGGCTGTTCCGCGAGTTGCCTGGATGCATCGGCGGCATAAAGTGCCAGTTGCGACGCTTGCGGCCAGGCGCCGGCATCCGGCCGGACATTGCGGGCAAGGGCGGCGGCAAGCGCATCATGGTCATTTCGTTGCAGCGCATCATCATAGGCGGCAGTACGGCCATAAAACATCTTCGCCAGTTTCCGCATGCGCTTCGGCACGCCGACGTCGCCAATGCCAAGTTCCCGCAACGAATGTTCGACATCCATGAAGAACTCGTCGATCACCACCTGCGCTACCTCTGCCGCGGCACCGCCCTCGCCGCGCAACCGGTGCTGGAACAGGAACATGTGCAAGGACAGCATCTCGAAGCGGCCGAGCGGCGTGTCCGGCACGTTCCAGGCGGAATAAAACACCGTTTGCCGCGCCGCCGCCACGATTTGTGCGTAAAGCGCCTCGGTGATAGCGCGGTTGGCATGACGTTCGCGGCCAAAGAGGCGCTGGAACATTAGAGGGTGGTCTCCCGGGACCGTTTGTTGAAGTGGCCTTGTTGCATCGGCAAGCAAGCTGGTTTACCGGTTTTGCGGCCCAGCGCAAGTTGCGGCCAGCTTATGGAGTTGTAGTTGCGCGCGCTGAAATTCAAGTCGACTTTCCTGCCCAGGCCCGGCGGTGCGGTTTCGCTGCTGGTGATCGCTGCGGCACTTTCCGCCTGCAATTCGTCCAAGATGATCGGCGATCTCAATCCGAGCGAGACGCTGACGCAAGGCTACGTCATCGACCAGCAGTCGATCGACCTGGTGCCGGTCGGCTCAAGCCGCGAACAGGTGCTGCTGGCGCTCGGCACTCCCTCGACGAAGGCGACCTTCGATAACGAGGCCTTTTATTACATTTCTCAGACGCGCAAGCGCTATGTTGCCTTCGACAAGCCGCGGCTGGTCGACCAGCATGTGCTGGCGGTCTATTTTGGCGATGACGGGCGCGTCACCCAGATCGCCAACTACGGCTTGAAGGACGGCAAGGTGTTCGACTTCATCTCGCGCACCACGCCGACCGGCGGTAAGGACCAGAACTTCCTCAGCCAGATCATCAGTGGCGCCAGCAAGCTGGCGCCTGGTGTTCCCGGCGCCAGCGGCGGCAGCACGCTCGGCGGCACCTGATCCACCCCGGCGGTATCGGCTTTCGTTCCTTTCGCTTCCCCGTAAGCGGCACATCTCAGGCAATGAAAAACCCGCGGGAGCGATCCCGCGGGTTTTGTCTTGAGTCGTAGCGGCTGAGCTTAGCCGTGCGCGAGCACGGCCAGCAACAGCAGCGCGACGATATTGGTGATCTTGATCGCCGGGTTGACCGCCGGGCCGGCAGTATCCTTGTAGGGATCACCGACCGTGTCGCCGGTCACCGAGGCCTTGTGCGCTTCGGAGCCCTTGAGGTGCTTGAGGCCGTCCTTGTCGACGAAACCGTCTTCGAACGACTTCTTGGCGTTGTCCCAGGCACCGCCGCCGGAGGTCATCGAGATGGCAACGAACAGGCCGTTGACGATGACGCCGAGCAGCGAGGCGCCGAGCGCGGCAAAGGCGGATGCCTTCGAACCGGAGGTCAGGAGGACGCCGAAATAGACCACCAGCGGCGCCAGCACCGGCAGCAATGACGGAACGATCATCTCCCGGATCGCTGCCTTGGTCAGAAGGTCGACGGCGCGCGCATAGTTCGGCTTCGAGGTGCCGGCCATAATGCCCGGATCCTCGCGGAACTGCTTACGCACTTCCTGGACGATAGCGCCCGCGGCGCGGCCGACCGCGGTCATGGCGATGCCGCCGAACAGATACGGGATCAGGCCGCCGAAGATCAGGCCGGCGACGACGTAAGGATTGGAGAGGTCGAAGGAGACGTCGCCCATGCCCTGGAAGTACGGGTATTTGTCGCCATTGGCGGCAAAGAACTTCAGGTCGTTAGAGTAGGCCGCAAACAGCACCAGCGCGCCGAGGCCGGCCGAGCCGATGGCGTAGCCCTTGGTTACCGCCTTGGTGGTGTTGCCGACAGCGTCGAGCGCGTCGGTTGACTGGCGCACTTCCTTGGGCAGGCCGGCCATTTCGGCAATGCCGCCGGCATTGTCGGTGACCGGGCCGAAGGCATCGAGCGCGACGATCATGCCGGCGAGGCCAAGCATCGTCGTCACCGCGATCGCCGTGCCGTAGAGGCCGGCGAGCTGGTACGTCGAGATGATGCCGCCAACGATGACGATCGCCGGCAACGCCGTCGCTTCCAGCGAGACCGCGAGGCCCTGGATGACGTTGGTGCCGTGACCGGTGACCGAGGCCTGGGCGATGGAGTTCACCGGACGCTTGTTGGTGCCGGTATAATATTCGGTGATCACCACGATGAGGCCGGTCACCACAAGGCCGACGAGGCCGCAGATGAACAGGTTCGTGCCGGTGATGGCCATGCCGGCGACGGTGCCGATCTCACCCCAGCCGATGCATGCCGAGGTGGCGACGGCAAGGCCGACGATCGACAGCAGGCCGGTGACGATCAGGCCCTTGTAGAGCGCGCCCATGATCGATCCGCTGGAACCGAGCTTGACGAAGAAGGTGCCGACGATCGAAGTGAGAATGCAGGCGCCACAGATGGCCAGCGGATAGAGCATGGCCGCGCCGAGAACGGCGGTGCCACCGAAGAAGATGGCAGCGAGAACCATGGTGGCGACCACGGTCACCGCATAGGTCTCGAACAGGTCGGCGGCCATGCCGGCGCAATCGCCGACATTGTCGCCGACATTGTCGGCAATGGTCGCCGGATTGCGTGGATCGTCTTCGGGAATGCCGGCTTCAACCTTGCCGACGAGATCCCCGCCGACGTCGGCGCCTTTTGTAAAGATGCCGCCGCCGAGACGAGCGAAGATCGAGATCAGCGAGGCGCCGAAGCCGAGCGAAACAAGCGAGTCGATGACGACGCGATCGTTTGGCTGCAGACCCATGAACTGGGTCAGGATCAGGTAGTAGATCGAGACGCCGAGCAGGGCCAGGCCAGCAACCAGCATGCCGGTGATGGCGCCCGACTTGAAGGCGATCTCGAGGCCGGCAGCGAGGCTGTTGGAAGCTGCCTGCGCGGTCCGCACATTGGCGCGCACCGAGACGTGCATGCCGATGAAGCCGGCGGCACCCGATAGAACGGCGCCGATCAGGAAGCCGATGGCGGCGGTGATCGAAAGCAGCCACCAGGCAAGCAGCAGGACCACGACGCCGACGATGGCGATGGTGGTGTACTGGCGCGCCAGATAAGCTTGGGCGCCTTCGCGGATGGCCGCGGAAATTTCCTGCATGCGTGCATTGCCCTGATCGGCCGCGAGGACCGAACGTGTCGCCCAGATGGCGTAAAGGACTGAAAGCAGACCGCAGGCGATGACAGCTGAAATTATGGTCATTGCCGAATTTTCCTCGATTGGTGGCCCAAAAGAACCCCTCCCCGGGCCGTTGAGACAGGGACGAATTTTCCGCAACCGGAATCCGTCCCTTCGCAGCGGCTTATGCGAAACAGGGCTCGGAACGTCAAGATATTGTTCGGTTTCTGTCCGGCTTTCGCCCAAAAGATCCCGGGTTTCGTCCAAAAGGCTGGACGGCAGTGCGCCTGTCGACACTGCCGCCCGGTTAGATCGATCGAAATCGGCGAACGGTCGTCAGGCTTTGCGCGGGTCGCCGTCCGGCTGGATGACGAAGACCAGCACCACCAGCATGGTCATGTAGAATTTGAACGCCGCTTCCTGACCATTCCATGTCGAAGACTGCCACATGGCGAACCACTCGCCGCCAACGACCATGAAGCCGAAATACCAAACGAGGAAACCCATGGTGGCGGCAATGATGGCGAACTTCTTGGCGTCGTTGAAAGCCTGTCCGCTGGCGTTGCGCGCCTGCCAGAGTTGCCAGGCGGCGATCAGGTAGAGCAGACAGGTCAGCGCCTCGCCAATGATGATCAGCCAGTAGCCAGCCGTCCACAGCGACGGGTTGGTGATCGAGCGGTACATCAGTGCGTTGCCGGGAAAGGTCGTGTCCATGCTCAGCACATGCTGGACAAAGGCGAAGTTTGAGCCGTAATCGGTGATGTTGCCGAAGGCGACGAGGAAGGCGAAAGCCGCCAGACACAGACACATGACGATCTTGGAGAAACGCGCGGTCATGGCAAGAACTCCTGCTGAAAGATCGGGGCATCGCACTCATCAATCGCCGAGTCCCGAAGATCGCGCAACGGGTGGGCCAGTGATCATCGTGCTCACAGCCATTGCGAGACACTATGTCGGCAAGCAAGACATTGCCGAGACTGTCGAAGCCCTCGATCTCGACAGCGATTGCGCGGTGGGCGACTTGGTCTCTGTGATTAGAGCCGACACACAGCACGATTTCGCCATCATCCGCCGCCGCTGGATCGCCGGCGAGACGGGCACCGCGCTCGAACTGACGCTCGATCATCCGGCGCGTTCGAGTGGCCGCTGAAAGAAGCGAACTTCGCCCCGAGACGCTACTCGGCCTCGCGCCCCATGCGCCGAGCCGTATAGCGCTCGATCGCCGACAGCCCGTCATAGATCAGCACGGCAAGGGCGGCGACGATCAGGCCGCCCTGCAGGATGAAGGCGAGGTTGTTCGACAGCAGGCCGGCGATGATCACCTCGCCCAATGTCCTCGCCGCCACCGTCGAGCCGATGGTTGCGGTGGCGAGGCTGATCACCACCGACAGCCGGATACCGCCGAGAATGATCGGCGCGCTGAGCGGCAGCTCGACCTTGACCAGCCTTTGCCAGCCAGTCATGCCTGCGCCACGCGCCGCCTCGACGACGTTGGCCGGCAGCGTCGTCAGGCCGGTCAGCGCGTTCTCGAAGATCGGCAGCAAGCCATAGAGAAACAGCGCAATCAGCGTCGGCTTTTCGCCGAAGCCGACCGCCGGCACGGCAAGCGCCAGTACCGCCACCGGCGGAAAGGTCTGGCCTATATTGACCAGACTGCGCGACAGCGGCAGGAATTCGGCGCCGGCTGGCCTGGTGACCAGAATGGCGAGCGCGACCGCAACGATCGTCGCGGCAACCGTTGCGATCAGGACGGTCCGCAGATGCAGCAGCGTCAACGTCAAAAGGCTGCCCTGATTATAGATTACCGGCGCATTGTTCTCTGTCAGCGGCTTCAGCAGCGGTTCGAACCAGCCGGGATTGGTGACGAAGGCAATAAGCACCACCACCAGGGCAAGCCTGAGCAGCGAGGGAAGCCAAACCTTCATGCCGGCCTCGCCGCGCGCTTAACCAGCCCGTCCACCGTAACGCGGCCAAGCGGCTTGCCTTCGGTATCTTTCACCGGCAGCGCCGGGCGGCCCGACCACAGGAGTTCGGCGAGCGCGTCGCGCTGGCTGGCATCACCGGGGATCGCCTCACCTTCGGCGGTGCCTTTTTCCACCGCGTCGCGGACCCGGCCAAGCGACAACAGTCGAAACGGTTTTTCGCTGGCACCTACCAGGGTTTCGACAAACGCACTGGCCGGTTTTGCCAGTATCTCGGCCGGCCCGGCATATTGCACCACTTTGCCGCCATCCATCACAGCGATCTTGTCGCCCATGTGAACGGCCTCCTCCATGTCATGGGTGACAAGGATGATGGTGGTGCCGAAGCGCTTCTGGATCGCCAGCAGATCCTCCTGCGCCTTGGTGCGGATGATCGGATCGAGCGCGCCGAACGGCTCGTCCATCAACAGCACGCTGGGTTCCGCGGCAAGCGCGCGGGCGACGCCGACGCGCTGCTGCTGGCCGCCAGAAAGCTCATGCGGATAGCGTGGCCCGTAGGCTTCGGGGTCGAGTTGGTAGAGCCTCATAAGCTCGTCGACTCGAGCCTTGATGCGGTTGGCATCCCAGCCAAGCAATACCGGCACAGTGGCGATGTTCTGCGCCACCGTGCGATGCGGAAACAGGCCGTGGCCCTGGATGGCATAGCCGATGCTGCGACGCAGTTCGTAATCCGGCACCGAGCGGTTGTCTACGCCGTCGAGCTTGATCACGCCCGACGTCGGCTCGACCAGCCGGTTGATCATGCGAAGCAGCGTCGTCTTGCCGGAGCCGGAGGTGCCGACGATGACGGCGATGCTGCGCGGCTCGATCACTATCGACACGTCGTCGACCACTGTCGTCTCGCCGTAGCGCTTGGTGATGCCTTCGATCTCGATCATGCCGTTTCAACCCTGCGCTTGCTGGCGCTCATTTCGATGACTGCATCGAGGATGATGGCGGCGGCGAAGGCCAGCGCCACCGTCGGCACGGCGCCGAGCAGCACCAGATCCATCGCCGTCTGGCCGACCCCCTGGAATACGAATACGCCAAAGCCGCCGCCGCCGATCAACGCGGCAATGGTGGCGAGGCCGATATTCTGCACCAGCACGATGCGGATGCCGGTGAGGATCACCGGGAAGGCCAGCGGAAACTCGACGTCCAACAGCCGCTGGCGGTCGGTCATGCCCATGCCGCGCGCTGCGTCGTTGGCGGCACGCGGCACACCGGCAAGGCCGACCACGGTGTTGGCCACCACCGGCAGCAGCGAATAGAGGAACAGGGCGACGAAAGCCGGCGCTGTGCCGATGCCGCGAATACCGAGCGCGGCAGCTCCCGGCACATGCGAAGCAACCCAGCCGAGCGGTGCGATCAAGAGGCCGAACAGAGCGATCGAAGGAATGGTCTGGATGACGTTCAGTACGTTGAGCACACCGGCCCGCAATTTCTCAACGCGGTGGCAGAGGATGCCAAGCGGCAGGCCGATAATCACTGCTGCCGCCAGTGAACCCAGCGCCAACGTCACGTGCTTGGAGCCTTCCGCCCAAAAACTATCGGCGCGATTGAAATATTCCTTGAGGATCGACAGGCTGTTCCAGCTCCCCGAGACCAGCAGCAGGCCGATCGCCGCTGCGGCGACAACAAGCACGCCGACCCGTGCCTGCGGCGACAGGTTCAGCCTTGTAAGCACGTCGGCGAGCAGAAGCGTGAAGGCGAAGATAAGCAGCCAGAAGCCGGAAGCCGGCGAGATACGGGCGAAGGTGTTGCCGGCGGGCGTCAGGAAGCTGCCGGCAACGCCGATTAGCAGCGCCAGCGCCGCAAGTGCAACCACGCTGGCGGCGAGGCGCAGGGCAAGCGGCGTTTTCAGCAGCGCAATGAGCGCCGCTGCGACAACAATCGCCATCAATAGCGGACCGACCGCCGCAGGCAAAGATTCGAGGATCGAGCGAGCCTCGCCAGGTACGATGCGATTGGCGCGGAAGGTGGCGAATGGCGCCGCAAAAGCCGCATAGGCCGATATCGCCGCGATGACCACGCCGAGCTTGTCGAACCTGATGCGCACGCCCTCCCCCATCGGCCGATCCGGCGCACCTCGAAAGCGGCGCGTCGGAATCGCCTTACTTCAGGAAGCCGTTCTTCTTCAAAAAGTCCTCGGCGACGCCCTTGACCGGTTCGCCGCCAACCTGCACGCGGCCGTTCAACTCCTGCAGCGTGACGAGATCGAGCTTGGCGAAGACCGGCTTCAGCAGCGTCTCGATTTCGGGATGCTCCTTCAGCACCGCCTCGCGGATGATCGGCGCCGGCTGGTAGACCGGCTGCACACCCTTGTCGTCTTCAAGCACGACGAGGCCGGAAGGCGCGATGCCGCCGTCGGTGCCGTAGACCATGGCGGCGTTGGCGCCGTTGGTCTGGTTGGCCGCAGCGGCAATGGTGGCCGCCGTATCGCCGCCCGACAGCGTGATCAACTGGTCCGGTTTCAGCGTGAAGCCATAGGTCTTCTGGAAAGCGGGCAGCGCGGCCGCCGAATTGACGAACTCGGCGGAGGCCGCCAGCACCACCTTGCCGCCGCCCGAGGCGTATTTGCCGAAGTCGGAGAGGGTGACGAGCTTGTTGCTATCGGCGACCTCCTTACGCAGAGCGATCGCCCAGGTATTGTTGGCCGGTGACGGGGATAGCCAGACGATCTTGTTGGCGTCGTAGTCGAGCTTCTTGGCAGTCTCGTAGGCCTTGGCGGCATCTTTCCACACCGGATCGTCGGCCTTCTCGAAGAAGAAGGCGGCGTTGCCGGTGTACTCGGGATAGATGTCGATCTCGCCGGCTGTAATCGCCTTGCGTACCACGGGCGTGCCGCCGAGCTGGATGCGGTCGGTGGTCTGGATATTGTTGGCGTTCAGCACCAGCTGGATGATGTTGCCGAGCACGCCGCCCTCGGTGTCGATCTTCGACGACACCACCACCTGGGCGCTTGCCGAGGCTGCCGTGATGCCGAGCGCCAGTACAGCGCCGGCCAGAACCTTGATTGAAAACATCTCACAAATCCCTTGCTGTGAACCGGAATACGGCTGCCGCATATGAGCATGGCTTCGATGTCACGTCGGGGTACACGGTTTCATAAGAAGGGGGATGGACGCAATAATTTTGTTCGGATGCGAGTGACTCCGCTGTTGCCTCGTCCCGACAGCGTGACGTCAGCTGGCCGCGCGCAAGCCCGTCATCTTCAACACGCCCAGCGCCACGAAGCACAGCGCGACAACCGGGAAAATCATCCAGTTCAGCATCTCCCAGCCCCAGGCATTGTAGACCGCGCCCGACATCAGCGAGGCGAAGGCGACGGAGCCGAACAGGACGAAATCGTGGAACCCCTGGACCTTGCCTTTTTCGGATGGCTGGTAGCTGTCGGCCACCATGGCGGTGGCACCGATGAAGCTGAAGTTCCAGCCAAGGCCGAGCAGGATCAGCGTCGTCCAGAACTGCCACAGTGCCAACCCCGACAGCGCGACTATGCCGCAGCCAATGAGCAGCACCAGGCCGATGGCCACGATCCGTTCCGCGCCAAAACGATGGATCAGCGACCCCGTGAAGAAGCTCGGCGCGAACATCGCCATGACGTGCCAGGAAATGCCGAGCGTGGCGTCGTCGGTCGAAAGGCCGCAGCCGACCATGGCCAGCGGCGCGCCGGTCATCACGAAGCTCATCAGTGCGTAGCTGCCGATGGCGCAAAACAACGCCGCGATGAAGCGTGGCCTGGTGACGATTTCTGAGAGCGGCCGGGCGTCGCTGTCGGCAATTTCCACCTTCTCGGTTGCCTTCGCTGGGATGCGCAACAAAGAGAGAATGGCGGCGCCAACCCCCGCCAGCACCAGGATGGAGGCAAACGAGCCGGCAAACTTCACCGGCGAGAACAGATCGCCGGTGAAGATGACGATCTGCGGCCCGAGTATGGCGGTGACGATGCCGCCGGCCAGCACGAAGGAGATGGCACGCGCCTTGAATTCAGGCGGCGCATTGTCGGCGGCGGCAAAGCGGAACTGCTGGACGAAGGCGCCGCCGATCCCGATCACGGCCAAGCCGAAAGCGAACAGCCAGAAGCTGGCATGAAACAACGCCAACGTGGCGACCAGGCCGCCAAGTGCTGTCACCGCCGTGCCGGTCATGAAACCGTCGCGCTGGCCGAGCCGGCGGATGATGGCCGCGGCCGGCAGGGAACCGAGCGCCACGCCGACATTGAAACCGGTGATCGGCGCGGTTGCCAG
The DNA here is from genome assembly GCF_055811495.1 of Mesorhizobium sp. WSM4830. Taxonomy (NCBI): domain Bacteria; kingdom Pseudomonadati; phylum Pseudomonadota; class Alphaproteobacteria; order Hyphomicrobiales; family Phyllobacteriaceae; genus Mesorhizobium; species Mesorhizobium sp. WSM4830. The sequence goes on from NZ_JBVVQI010000006.1 coordinate 182,472, forward strand.
CGACTTGTCAGCATCGAGCAGGTACTGCCCGGCCAATCCGCCCATGGAAATGGCGATGGGTGCGGCCGAGCCGATGATCGCCTGCGAGGCTGCAAGGATGAAGGCGGTGCGACGCGCTTCCCTGCCCGCCTCAGCGGCGACGACGGCAGTCATAGGGCGTCCTTGCCGCGGCCCTCACCGCGCACCCGGCGCGACACGCGATCAAGCACCGCATTGACCAGTTTCGGCTCGTCTTCCTCGTAAAATGCCTTGGCGATGTCGACATATTCGGAAACGATGACCGCCACCGGCACGTCCTCGCGCTGCATCAGCTCGTAGACGCCGGCGCGCAATATGGCGCGCAATGTGGAATCGAGCCTCGACAGAGGCCAGTCCTCGGTCAGCGCCTGTCGGATGACTGGATCGATGGTCTTCTGGTGCTCGACAACGCCGGCAAGAATGGCGCGGAACCATTGCGCATCGGCTTCGCGATAGAGCGCGCCGTCGACTTCCTTGCCGAGCCTGAACGCCTCGTATTCGGCGGTGATCTCAAACACACCGCTGCCGGCGACGTCCATCTGGTAGAGCGCCTGCACAGCGGCCAGACGGGCAGCACCGCGCTTGTTGGCGTGGCGAACCGCAGGCTGGCCGGGCGAAGCGGGTTCGCTCACGTTCGCTCTCCCAGTTGTTCCTTTAGAGCGATCATGGTCAGCGCCGCACGCGCCGCGAAGCCGCCCTTGTCGCCTTCCGAACGCCTGGCCCGTGTCCAGGCCTGTTCGTCGTTTTCGGTGGTCAGGACGCCGTTGCCGATGCAGACCGCATCCTGCACGGACAGGTCCATCAGGGCACGGCTGGATTCGTTGGCGACGATCTCGAAATGATAGGTGTCGCCGCGGATCACCGTGCCGAGGGCGACGAAACCGTCATAGTTCGTCCCGCCTTCGGAGGCGCCATCGAGCGCGAAGGAAATCACCGCCGGGATTTCGAGCGAGCCCGGAACGGTGACGACATCGTATGTCGCGCCCGCTTCGTCGAGCGCGCTGGTCGCGCCTTCGAGCAGCGCGTCGGCAAGGTCGTCGTGAAAGCGCGCCTCGATGACAAGAAGGTGGGCCTTCTTCTTCGGACGGATGAACGCTTTGCCGTGTTGGGATGTGCCTGCCATAGATGTCTCCGGGGATCGCCGGTGACTTAGGCCGAAGCCGGTTTGATCGCAAGCGGAAGATTGCCGAAGGAACTTACAAGGCCAACTCGGCGGCGGTCGTATCAGGGAATGGGCTTTATGGACGAGCGCCTCAAAGCCCCTCTTTAGCCGCCTCCACCAGTCGCGCCGCGTAGCGGGCCATGGTGTCGATCTCGAGATTGACCCAGTCCCCGACCTGGCGTTCGCCCCAGGTGGTGACCGTCAGCGAGTGGTGGATCAACAGCACGTCAAAGCGGGTGCCTTCCACCTTGTTGATGGTGAGCGAAGTGCCGTCGAGTGCGACGGAACCCTTGGGGGCGATGAATTTGGCAAGCTCGCGCGGTGCTTCCAGGGTAAAGCGCACGGCGTCACCCTCTTCCTTGCGGGCTACGATCTCGGCCATGCCGTCGACATGGCCTGACACGATATGGCCGCCAAGCTCGTCGCCGATCTTCAGCGCCCGCTCCAGGTTGATCCGCGTGCCGGATTTCCAGCCCATCGCGGTCGTCAGCCTGAGCGCCTCTTCCCAGGCCTCGACCTCGAACCAGCGTACGTTGGCGCCATCTTCCGGCAATCCCGTTACCGTCAGGCAGACGCCGCCGCAGGAAATCGAGGCGCCGATGGCAATGGTCTGCGGATCGTAGGCGGTGTCGATACGCAAACCAACGCCTTCCCTGAGCGGCTTCACGGCAGCGACGGTGCCGACATCGGTGACGATTCCAGTGAACATTAGTTTGGTCCCGTGAACATCAGTTCGGTCCTAGATGTCTCTTATCCATTCCGCATATGTATCTTCGCCGAAACGCATGTTGCGCAATTTGCGAAATCCCGGCGGGATATTGCTGGCATCGATCGGCGATGCAATGCCGCCCTCGCCGATCGCGTCCGGCCCCTGAAACAGCACGATACGATCGACCAGTTGTTCGTCGAGGAACGCCTTGGCCACCCTGGCGCCGCCCTCGACCAGGACGCTGGCCATGCCGAGCGCCGCCAAATCCTCGAGCAGTTCCGGCAGCGCAATATCGCCTTCATAGGTCTCAGTGCCGATGAAGCGAACGCCGGCGCGTTCGAGCGCGGCGCGCCGGTGCGGATCGGCCTCGGCGCAGGCAGCGATATAGAGCGGCACGCGGTCGACGCCGGCGACCAGTTTCGAAGTCTCGGGTAGCCTGATCTGACGGTCGAGCACGATGCGTGCCGGCGAACGGCTCTCCAGTCCCGGAAGCCTAACCGTCAGCGCCGGATCGTCTTCCAGTGCCGTGCCGATGCCGATCAATATGCCATCGGCTTCGGCGCGCATCAGATAGACTTCGCGCCGGGCGATATCGCCGGTGATGGAGACCTGTCTCTCGCCTTTCACGCCAATCTTGTTGTCGCTCGAAAGCGCAAGTTTCAAGATCACTTCCGGGCGTTTTTTCAGAGATCGAATCAAATAGCCGGCCATCTGCTCCGCGGCTTCGGCCGCCAGCACTTTTTCCACCACCTCGACGCCAGCGGCACGCAAGATTGTGTAGCCCTTGCCGGAAACACGCGGGTCCGGATCGCTGGCAGCGCCGACCACCCGCGCCACACCGGCACTGACCAGCGCATTGGCGCAAGGCGGCGTGCGGCCGTGATGGGCGCAGGGCTCCAGCGTTACATAGGCGGTGGCGCCGCGCGCCAGTTCGCCGGCCTCGGCCAGCGCCTCGGTCTCGGCATGCGGCCGGCCGCCGACGGCGGTGACGCCGCTGCCGATGATCATCGGCCCGTCGCCGTCATCGCGTACGATCAGCGTGCCGACTGAAGGATTGGTCGAGGTCCGGCCGGCATTCTTGCGCGACAGCCTGAGGGCCGCCGCCATATAGCGGCGATCGAGGACCTCTTGCTCGGCCGTGCTGCGTTCGGACCCTGCCATGCTCAGCTGGCGTCCTCTTCGCTCTTCAGCTCTTCGCCTCTGGACTCGTCGGTTTTGAGCTCGTCGCCCTTGAGCTCACCCAACACGTCGTGGAAATCCTTGGCCTCGCGGAAATTGCGGTAGACGGAGGCAAAGCGCACATAGGCGACATCATCGAGCGACTTAAGCGCCTCCATGACCAGCCGGCCGACTTCGCCAGAAGCCACTTCGGTCTCGCCCGAGCTTTCGAGCTGGCGCACGATGCCGGTCACCGCCCGGTCGATACGTTCCGGGTCGACGTTGCGCTTGCGTACCGCAATCTCGACCGAGCGCAGCAGCTTGTCGCGGTCGAACGGCACCTTGCGTCCAGACTTCTTCACCACGACGAGATCGCGCAATTGGACGCGCTCGAAAGTGGTGAAGCGGCCGCCGCAATCCGGGCAGACGCGCCGCCTGCGGATCGCTGCACCGTCTTCGGCGGGGCGCGAATCCTTCACCTGCGTATCTTCGGACTGACAGTAGGGACAGCGCATGGAGAGCCTTCGGTTCGCGTTTCTCGTAGAGCGAAAGGCTTAGAGGTTTTTGCCACGATGGCAAAGTATGGCCGATGACCGATCGCGCCTCAGAGATAGCGAGGCACGAGCAAAATTGCGAGAGCGGCAATCAGTTGGACGGCAATACGCCAATCAGGGAGCGACGTCGCCGGTCGGGAAGCCGCAGGACGTGCCGAGATAGCGATAGGCCTTGGTGAAGCCGTCCATCGATATGGTCGCGACCGGCTTGTCGGCGAAGCTGACATCAAGGGCGCTGGTACGGCGCATGGCACGCAGTATGGCGAGCGTGGTCTCGGGCTTGTTGTTCATTATCCACTGGCCGTCGGCGATAAGATGAAAACCAGCCTTGATCTTGTCGTTGACGTCGCGGAACACCGCCGGGATGTTGTCGCCTTTGGGCAACTCACTGTTTTTCACGGCGATGATGAGGCTCGGATAGCCCCCTGGCGGCAGTACGTCGCCATTCGAGATGGCCAGCGTGAGGGTGCCACTGGTCCCGTTGGCGTCGAAAAAGACCGTCGAGGCGGCGCAGGTCTTGCGCTCATCCTCGCCGGTGTTGACCTCGTCCACCGTGGTGGACCACCTGCCGAAGGTCTCTGTCTTGGGTGCTGCCGGCGCCGGCTCGGTCTGCGCAAAGGCCGCGCCGAGTAGCTGCGAGGTGGCTAAGGTGAGCAAGGCAGCGCCAACACTGGCGAAACGGAAAATTCGCATCATCATCAAGCGTCTCCGAGATGAAGCCGTGCCCAGTTGATCGGCGCCGTCACAGTTGGGGGAACGACGCCCTGCGTCAACCAAGATACGGGTAAAGCGGAAAACGATCCGTCAATGCCGCCACCTTGGCCTTCACGGTTGCCTCGACGGCCGCATTGCCCTCGTCGGAATTGGCGACCTTCAGTCCATCCAGCACTTCGGCGATCAGCTTGCCGATCTCGCGGAACTCGGCCTGGCCGAAGCCGCGCGTGGTACCGGCCGGCGTGCCGAGCCGAACGCCCGAGGTCACGAAAGGCTTTTCCGGGTCGAAGGGGATGCCGTTCTTGTTGCAGGTGATGTTGGCGCGGCCAAGGGCAGCCTCGGCGCGCTTGCCGGTGGCGTTCTTGGGGCGCAAGTCGACCAGCATCAGGTGGTTGTCGGTGCCGCCGGAGACGATGTCGAGACCGGTTTCCTGCAGACTGGAGGCCAGCGCCTTGGCATTGGCGACGACGCTCTCCGCATAGATCTTGAAGCTCGGCTTCAGCGCCTCGCCCAGGGCCACCGCCTTGGCGGCGATGACATGCATCAGCGGACCGCCCTGCAGGCCGGGGAAGACGGCCGAATTCATCTTTTTGGCAATATCCTCGTCATTGCAAAGGATCATGCCGCCGCGCGGCCCGCGCAGCGATTTGTGCGTCGTGGTGGTGACCACATGGGCATGCGGCAGCGGCGAAGGATGCATGCCGCCGGCGACCAGGCCGGCGATGTGGGCCATGTCGACCATCAGATAGGCGCCGATCGAATCGGCGATCTCGCGAAAACGCTTCCAGTCCCAGACGCGTGAATAGGCGGTGCCGCCAGCCAGGATCAGCTTCGGCCTGGTCTCATGGGCGGTCTTCTCGATCGCGTCCATGTCGAGCAGATGATCTTCCCTGCGCACGCCATAGGAGACAACCTTGAACCATTTGCCGCTCATATTGACCGGCGAGCCATGCGTCAGGTGCCCGCCGGAATTGAGGTCGAGTCCCATGAAGGTGTCGCCGGGCTGCAGCAACGCCAGGAACACCGCCTGGTTCATCTGGCTGCCGGAATTCGGCTGGACGTTGGCGAAGTTGCAGCCGAACAGCTTTTTCGCGCGTTCAATGGCCAGTTCCTCGGCGACATCGACAAATTGGCAGCCGCCATAGTAGCGCTTGCCCGGATAGCCCTCGGCATATTTGTTGGTCATGATCGACCCTTGCGCCTCGAGCACGGCGCGCGAGACGATGTTTTCCGAGGCAATCAGCTCGATCTCGTGGCGCTGGCGGCCGAGCTCGTTGCGGATGGCGCCGAAAATCTCGGGGTCGGCATCGGCAAGCGTGGTTTCGAAGAAGGATTCGAATTTGTTCGACACTGCCGCTGCTGTTGCCATGGGCTGAAATCCTCAAGGTTCGGGGTCTGTCGCGCCATTAACACAGTTGCTTTCGGCCCGCCACGTTTGCAGCGCGAAATTTGCTGGCCGGATTGCGGCAGCCCCCCTGAAAGCACATTATTTCTTCGCCTGCCGGCCGGCAGCAGGGCTTCGCGTGATCTCCTGAACAGCCCCGCATGGTTTGAATATGATCCGTGGCGAAAACCGATTTTCGGAATCATGCGCAAAGCTCAGAGCGCGCCGACGACAATAAAAAAGGCCGCCCTTCCGGCAGCCTTTTGCAAATGAACTCAGCTGCTTAGAGCGCGGATGTGATCTGCAGCTCGTTGGCCCCGTCGAGGCCGTAAATGTCGTCGCGGAACTGCACCACGCCCGGCCCCGTCGACCAGGCCGAGATATAGAGGAAATAGACCGCCACTGGATTGGCGACCTGCACCGGGACGTTCTCGCCGCTCTTGATCGCCGCCTCGAAGTGCTGGCGGTTCCAGCCCGGTGTATCGCGAAGAATCCAGGTGACGAGATCGCGCACGTTCTGGACGCGCACGCAGCCCGAGGAATCGAAGCGCATCATCTTGCCGAACAGGCTCTGCTGCGGCGTGTCGTGCATGTAGACGCCGTCCGGGCTAGGGAAATTGATCTTGACCGAGGCCATCGCGTTGCCAGCACCCGGATCCTGGCGGAAGCGGTACTTTTCGGCATCGTCGGTCGACCAGTCGACGGTCAGCGGATCAACCTCGCTGCCATCCGGCGCGAACAGGCGGATATGGCTGTCCTTGAGATAGTTGGGGTCCTTCCGCATCAGCGGAATGATGTCCTTGCGCACGATTGAGACCGGCGCGTTCCAGTAGGGATTGACGATGATCTCGTTGATCTTGGAATTGACGATCGGCGTCTGGCGGTCGATCTTGCCGACGATCGCGGTATGGCGCAGCACGACGCGATCGTTCTCGACCGCCTCGATCTGGGCGCCTGGAATGTCAACCAGCACGTAACGGTTGCCCAGCGTGCCGGCGCGCTCGCGCAGCCGCTGCAGATTGGTCTGCAACTGGCCGAGACGAATTGGCGCCGAAACATTCATCGCCGCATAGGAATATTGGCCCAGCGTCCCGTCGGCAGGTAGGCCGTGACGCGCCTGAAAGCGCTTGACCGCCGAGTCGACATAGGAATCGAAGGCTGTCGAAATGCCGGCGCTCTGCGCCAGATCGCCCGCAATCATCAGGCGCTTGCGCAGCGGGACCACGTCGGGATCATCGACGCCGAGCTGCAATTTCTTGGTGTCGGGAACCGGCTCCCAGCCGCCCTGGGCAACGATGTTCTGGTATTGCGCGACCGCCTGCTCGGTAAACGAAACGGTCTGCAGGCTGAAGATCGGCAGCGTCGAGGCCACCTTGCCGCCCTGGCTGGGGCGCGCGTCGAACTGGTCGTCCCAATTGCCGCGGGCCGAGGATTTCAGGATATCCCCGATCACATCCTGCGCACTGGCGCGGCCGGCGACCATTGCGGCTGCGAGCGCGGAGGCTCCTGAAAGGAAGAAACGGCGGCTGGTTCTCATGGACGTTCCAGACATTCCTGCTACAATTCAACCCACCGGGCGCTCTCGCCCGCACTCTAGAGTTGGCTTCTTAACAATTAGCCAACCATGGCCCGCATCACTTCGGTGTAAAACCACATGGGAAGTGATTTGAGCACAGGACAAATGCACGGCTTTGGCCCCGGCATCACCCGCATCTTCGGTTCCATTGGAATATGGCGGCAACGTGGCTGTTGCTCGAATTTGGAGCGGCCGGCCTGACGAAACGGAAAGACCGGTGCTTTTCGGCACCGGCCTTTGGTCTGCTCCGCGGCAGCGCTTCCGTGGTCCAGCTTCAGATCTTGCTGTGGCGGATGCGACTACATCCGATAGGCGATGGTATCGTTCCAGAACCGATCCAGCCGCTGCAGGGCGCGGTTCATCTGCTTGAACTCTTCGGTGTTGATGCCGCCAACCTGCTCGATCGAACCGACATGGCGCTCGTAGAGGCCGGCGACGACTTCCGCCACCTCATTGCCCTTCGGCGTCAGCGAGACCCGCACCGAACGGCGGTCGATGCGCGAGCGCTGGTGGTTGATGAAGCCGAGATCGACCAGCTTCTTCAGATTGTAGGAGACATTCGAGCCGAGATAATAGCCGCGCGAGCGCAGTTCGCCGGCTGTCAGTTCCGAATTGCCGATGTTGAACAGGAGCAGCGCCTGGATGGCGTTGATGTCGGAGCGGCCGTTGCGGTCGAATTCGTCCTTGATCACATCAAGCAGACGGCGATGCAGCCGCTCGACCAGCTGCAGCGATTCCATGTACAGCGAACGGATCGCCTCGCGGCGGTCATCGGATACGTTGGCGGTCTTCGCCGCCGGACGCGAATTGATCATTGTCTTTGCCTCTCGTTTGTCGCCCGGTGATTTTTTGTTCTTCACCTTGATCGCGACACTATCGAATACTCATAAAATTCGACTTAAACGCCAAGGCTAACAAGAGCTTACCGGTAAGGGGTTTCGAAAGAGGCTTAACGGACGGTCACCCGAGCAAGGATAATTAACCTAAAGATTTAGCCAACGATCCTGGCCGGAATTGCTATCGCCGGGCTTGCCGCTTCTGGATCCAGATCACCACGCGGAACACTATGTAGAGCAGCGCTACCGCAAGGTGCGAAGCGACGATCAGCGGCCGGTGGCCGAACAGCTCGGGGAAGCCGGCATACATGACGCTCTCGGTCACCGCGCAGATGAACCAGATCACCGGCCCCCAGGACGCCAGCATCCAGAGGCCGGCGGCAGCGAATGGAAAGAACACCGCCAGCACCACCGCCGCCACCTGCCAGTGCACCGGCATCAGGTCGAAGCGCCACAACGGGCCGGGGTAAAAGCCGATCAGCCGGATCCAGTACAAGATGCCGAACAGCAGGCAGTAGCCGGCGATGACGCGCTGGAACCAGGCGAAGATGACCTCGATCGTCGAGGGCTGCAGCACCACGCGTCTCGAGGCCACCTCGCTCACAGCTTCAGTTCCCGTTCGCCGAGCGGTGCGAAATAGGCGTCGACGTCGGCGGCGCTGACGTCATCGATGCCTGCCGGCCGCCATTGCGGCGTCGAGCCCTTGTCGATGATGGCGGCGCGGATACCTTCATAGAAGTCGTGCCCGGCAAGCATGCGGTTGAGGATACGGAACTCCATTTTCATGCACTCGTCCATCGACAACGTCTGCCCGGCGCTGATCTGGCGCCATGCAACATGCAGGCTGGTCGGTGAACGGGTGCGGATGGTGGCCAGCGTCTTTGCGGCGAACTCGTCGGCAGTGGCTGCCCGCTCCAGACTGGCGACGATATCGGCCAGCGACGGCTGCGCGAAATGCCGGGCGATGGCCTCCAGCGTCGGTCTGTCGGTCTCACGCCTAGCCGGGACGAAGCAGCCGCGCAGCACTGATTCCGGATCGCCACTTTCCGCCAGCCGGTCGAGAAAGCCGGCCCGGTCCTCCGCCTTGATCGTATGGGTGGCGAGGCCCGACCACAAAGCATCACCATAGCGGATGCGGTCGCCGGTCAGCGCCAGATACATGCCGAAGCTGCCGCCGAGATCCGGCAACAGATGGCTGGCGCCGACATCCGGGAAAAAGCCGATGCCGACCTCGGGCATGGCAAACTGCGCGTTCTCGGTCAGCACCCGCTGCGAGCCATGGAAGGAGATGCCGACGCCGCCGCCCATGACGATGCCGTCGATCAGCGCGACATAGGGTTTCTTGAAGCGAGCGATGCGGGCGTTCAGTCGGTATTCATCGGCGAAGAAATCGACCGGAGGCTTTCCTGCGCGGCCGGCTTCGTAGATGTGGAGGATGTCGCCGCCCGCCGAAAACGCCCTGCCCTCGGCCTTGACCACGACAACGTCGACGCCGTCGTCGCGCTCCCAACTGCGCAGCGCCTTGTCCAGCGCCTTGACCATGCGGTGGGTTACGGCATTGAGCGCCTGCGGCCGCGTCAGCGTGACGACGCCGGCCCTGCCCAATCTTTCGAAGCGAATCTCGTCGCCTCCGCCAAAATCCATCGCCAGAGACTCCCTCCCCGCGCCCCGCCGGGAGTGAAGTGCTAAAGCGTGGCGCATGGCCGCGTCAATGGCGGCGCCCAATCCGCGGCTTGGTCGTCGGCGTCACCCGGTGCTAATGCTGGCGCTTTGAACCGGGAGGTTGGAATCATGCCTTGGTTGCTGCGCCTTGCTGTTGTGGTGGTCGGCCTGATCGCTGCGAACACTCCTCCCGTATCGGCCGAAACCGTCAACGAGCTCTATCAATCGCAGACCGTCGTCACCGGCCAGGGCGAGGTCAACAGGCAGATCGGTTTCAAGGCCTGCCTCGATGCGGTGCTGGTTCGTGTGTCCGGCGATCAGCGGCTGCCGAAGAGAACTGAGATGGCGGCGCTGCGCGACAAGGCCGGCAGCTTCGTTGCCGAATTCCGTTATCATGACCGTCTCGAAGGCATTCCGGTCCATGACGAACAGGGCACTCATGACCGGCCGCACGATCTCACCTGCCTTTATAAGCCCGAAGTCATCGATCCGGTGCTTGCCGCGCTTGGCAGCAAACCATGGCTTGGCGAGCGGCCACGCTTGGCGATTTTCCTCACCGCGGAGCAAGGCGCGAGACATTTCGCGCTGAACGCGGACGATCAGCGCGGCGCGGCGATGCGCGAATCCTTTGCCAATGCCACCGGTCCACTGGTCATGCGGATTGTATTTCCCGCAGCGTCGCTGCTCTCCGCCTCAAAGCTGGGCGACCGAAGCCTCAGCCATGCCGACATGGCGACATTGGACCAGCTTGCCCGAAAGGCCGGCGCCGACCAGGCGCTCGCCGGCAGCATCGTCTGGAGCGACAAGGAACTTGGCTGGGTCGCAGATTGGCGGCTTGCCATGAAGGGCAAGGCTTATAAATGGCAAGTGCGCGGTGTCAGCTTCGACGAGGCATTCCGCGTCGCCATGCGGGGTGCTGCGCAGATCCTGTCGGGCAATGGTCAACCAGAATAGCCAACAGGACCGCTGGCACAATCGTGTCGCATTGGTCAGCAGCGGAGGCTCGTGGTAAAAGCCGCCCGATCCGGAGTTTTTGCGATGAACAAATTCACCCCTGCAAAGCCTGCCGGCGCGCGCAGCGTCGACGAGATCACCGGCAGCCGGCGGCTGCGGCGCATGCGCAAGGCCGATTGGTCGCGCCGCCTTGTTCAGGAGAACCGGCTGTCGGTCGACGATCTGATCTGGCCGATCTTCGTCGTCGACGGCAGACAAGTGCGCGAACCGATCGCCGCCATGCCCGGCGTTTTCCGCCTGTCGCTCGACCTCGCCGTCAAGGAGGCGGAGCGCGCGGCAAAGCTTGGCATTCCGGCGATTGCTACTTTCCCCAATGTCGAGCTCGGCCTTCGCGATCAGACCGGTTCGCACATCCTCGATCCGGAAAACATTATCAACCGCGCCACCCGCGCCATCAAGCACGCGGTCCCGGAGATCGGCATCATCACCGACGCGGCGCTCGATCCGTTCACCTCGCATGGCCATGACGGCATCTTGCGCGAAGGCATTATCGTCAATGATGAAACGGTGGAGCAGGTGACAGCGGCGGCCGTCATCCAGGCGGCGGCGGGGGCCGACATCATTGCCCCCTCGGACATGATGGACGGTCGGATCGGTGCCATCCGCGATGCGCTCGACGCCAATGGGTTTCAGGATGTAGCGATCATGTCCTATGCGACCAAGTTCGCATCCGCTTTTTACGGCCCCTATCGTGAGGCGGTCGGCACCGCCGGCCTGCTCAAGGGCGACAAGAAGACCTATTATATCGATCACGCCAATTCCGACGAAGCGGTGCGCGAGGCCGAGCAGGATCTCGCCGAGGGCGCCGACATGCTGATGGTCAAGCCTGGCCTGCCCTATCTCGACATCATCCGCCGGCTGAAGGACGAGTTGCAGATGCCGACCTTCGCCTATCAGGTCTCGGGCGAATATTCGATGATCAAGGCCGCCGCCGCCTATGGCTGGATCGACGGCGAACAGGCGATGCTGGAATCGCTGCTCGCCTTCAAGCGCGCCGGCTGCGACGGGATTCTCACCTACTTTGCGCCCGAAGTGGCGGCGATGCTGAAGGGCTAGCAAACGTTGTTGTGGGGGCTGGGCAAGCATTTCAAAACGGTGTTCGGTCCCAAGCCACGCGGCGACACAGATACGCTTGGGTATCACGCCTATGTCACGCTTTATGACTGGATTGTGCCGAGTTCCAAGCTGTCCAGCGCTATTGGTCGAATCTCGGACAAGCAAAACTCCGCGCTCGACGCCGCATGGATCGAGCTTGAAAGCGGCCTCGCCGGGTGGAAGACGAAGAACCATATCCTGGCGGCGGATATAGCGGCCGAGATCCGAAACAGCCTCTCGGAATCAGACCTCGACGACACCGTCGTTTCTATCCTCCTCGATCAATCCGGCTCGATGCGCGGCCAAAAAATTCTGTACGCGGCTGCATCCGCCGACATTGTTCAGGAATTCCTGAGCACACTCGGCCTCAAGGTCGAACTCTTGGGCTTCACAACGCGCAATTGGCGCGGCGGAGAATCAAGACGCACTTGGAATGAAGATGGCCGGCCCGCCAATCCGGGAAGATTGAACGACCTGCTTCATATCGTCTACAGGGAGGCCGGCGACAAGCGCCAGAGCAGTATGGGCCATGCCCTCAAGCCGATGCTGCGACCCGACCTGCCTAAAGAGAATGTCGATGGTGAAGCCATCGAGTGGGCGGCCGGGCGGCTGCTGCAACGTCCTGAGTCCCGTAAAGTACTGTTTGTCGTATCCGACGGCGCGCCGGTCGACGATGCCACACTTTTAGCAAACGGCCCGCGCTATCTCGACGATCATCTCATTCATGTGGTTCGTCAGCTCGAGAAAGCCGGCAGGGTTGAGTTGCTGGCGGTTGGACTAGGCTTTGACGCAAGCCGCTACTATCGCGTCTCAGCGAATTGCGAGGCTCCCGATCAACTTGCCAGAACCATGCTGACGTTGTTGAAACGTGAGCTTGTCGCCGAGCCCAGAGCGCATAGCAGCGACTGTGGCTGACGAGAGGCTGGTTCAATCAGAACCTAGGCAACCCATCGTCCCGACCGGCCCTCCATCAGCACTTCCGATGCCAATCGTCGTCATTTCACAGATGCGGCAGTAGATACTGCTTGCAAAATGCAATCAGTTAAGCTACCCGATAACTGCTTGCATCTCACAATTGGTTATCAAGGAGGCTCTCATGTCCAAACTTCGCGTCAGCGCTTTCACCTTGTCGATCGACGGCTTCGGCGCCGGTCCCGACCAAGACCTGAAGAACCCGCTGGGTGTTGGCGGGGAAGCCCTGCACGGATGGATGTTCGGCACCCGCACCTTCCGCAAGATGGTCCTCGGCAAGGATGGCGGGACCACGGACACTGACGAGGCGTTCGCGGCGCGCAGCTTCGAAAATGTCGGCGCATGGATCCTGGGCCGCAACATGTTCGGGCCGATCCGCGGCGAATGGCCGGATGACAGCTGGAAAGGCTGGTGGGGTGACAACCCGCCCTACCATGTGCCGGTCTTCGTGCTCACCCACCATGCGCGTGATCCCATCGTCATGGAAGGCGGCACGACCTTCTATTTCGTGACCGACGGCATCCACTCAGCGCTGCAAAAGGCGAGAGCAGCGGCTGACGGCAAGGATGTACGGCTGGGCGGTGGCGTTTCTACGATCCGGCAATATCTCAAGGAAAAGCTCATCGACGAAATGCATCTGGCGATCTCACCGGTCCTGCTCGGCGCCGGCGAGAGCCTTTTTGCCGGCATCGACATGCCCAAGCTCGGCTACCGCTGCAGCGAGCAGGTCGCGACGCCGAAGGCCACGCATGTCATCATCGAGCGCGATTAGGAAGTAGCGTGGGCGTTTTTGTCTGCGCTGTTGGCGAAACCCTTGGTGCAGGCCCCTTTCTCCCCCGTCACTATACGGGGAGAAATGCCCGGCAGGGCAATGAGGGGCGGCGCAAGCGATCGAAGCTTACGCTGCCGGACAATGCCACCGAGGGCAATATGACGTCAGAATAAGTTTAGTCCACGAAGTGATTTGAGCGGGTTCAATTGCCGACCTTGGCGCTGCCCCTCATCCGCCTGCCGGCACCTTCTCCCCGTATAGTGACGGGGAGAAGGGGTCCCTGCCTCAGTACTTCTCCGGCACATACAGTTCGCGCGGCAGTACCTGGCGCTCGTATTCGGGATTGAAGACGCGCTCCGGCAGTGTGATCTCCTCGTGCGGCACCTCCTCCAGCCAGTCCCTGGCCGGGGAATTCTGTGCTGCTCCGCTTACAGGCCTTGCCGGCCGCTGTCAGGCGCTCTGCCGCCCGGCCCGGCGGCCGGAAATCGAAGCGCTGGACCGATGTTGGTATAGGCCGGCAATGACGGTTTTATTGCAGCCACTACTGCGCTGGCTGTGCGTTCAATCCGGAAGATGTGATCGAGCTTGCCCTGCGGAACGGGCGACAAGCGGAACGAATTATCCTACAAATATCCGGTTCATTGAGGGCTGTCGTTTGCAACGCCCTTTCCCGATAAATCGTGAGGATACGACATGGAATACCGCACTCTCGGCCGTTCCGGGCTGAAGGTTTCGACGCTGACCATGGGCACCATGACCTTCGGCGGCGGCGGCGCGTTTTCGGCGGTCGGCAAGACCGACCTCGACGAGGCGCGCCGGATGATCGACCTTTGCATCGATGCCGGCGTCAATGTCATCGACACCGCCAACGTCTATTCGAACGGGGTGTCGGAAGAGATCATCGGCGAGGCGCTCGGCGGCAAGCGCAAGGGCGACGTGCTGATCGCCTCCAAGGCGCGCATGCGGATCGGCAAGGGCCCCAACGATGAAGGCCTGTCGCGCTACCATCTGATCCGCGAATGCGAAAGGAGCCTGAAGCGCCTCAGGACCGATGTCATCGACATCTATTTCCTGCACGAGTGGGATGGCCTGACACCGCTTGAGGAAACCATCGCCGCGCTCGACACGCTGGTCGCGCAGGGTAAGGTCCGTTATGTCGGCTGCTCCAATTATTCCGGCTGGCAGGTGATGAAGGGGCTGGGTATCAGCGACCGTCATCACCACCCGCGCTTCGTCACTCAGCAGATCCATTACACACTGGAAGCGCGCGAGGCCGAGTATGAATTGTTGCCGATCTCGGTCGACCAGGGACTCGGCGTGCTGGTCTGGAGCCCGCTTGCCGGCGGGTTGCTGTCCGGCAAATACCACCGTGACCAGCCGACCGCCCGACAGCTCAGCGGCTGGTCGGAACCGCCGATCCGCGACGAGGACCGGCTGTGGCGGATCGTCGACGTGCTGATCGATATCGGCAACAACCACGGCGTGTCGGCGGCGCAGGTGGCGCTTGCCTGGCTGCTCGGCCGGCCCGCTGTCAGTTCGCTGGTGATCGGCGGACGAACCGAAGCGCATTTCAAAGACAATATCGCCGCTGCAAGCCTTGTGCTTGCCGATGAGGAGCGCACACGGCTCGACGTGGTTAGCAGGCCGCCCGTGCTCTATCCCTACTGGCACCAGCAATTCACGGCAAAGGACCGGTTCGGGCCCGCCGATCTCGTCCTCGACCGAGACGGCGCCTGAAAAAACGGCCCTGAAGCGGGGCTCCGGACTGCGACGAGATATGGAGCCGATCGTGCCTTGCGGTGTTGTGTTTGTGGCCCAATGCTCCTAGGCAAAGGCCAAGCACAATGAAAGGAAACGATATGGCACGAGCACCGAACTACGGTCAGGAACGCAAGGAACGCGACCGGCAGAAGGCTGCCAAGAAGGCGGAAAAGCAGGCTGCCAAGGTCGCGGCCAAAGAGCGATCGAAGCCCGAGGGCGAAAGCGAGTCGCAAACCAACACCGAAACGGCCGAGTGATGATATCAGGCCTGTCAGGCGGCCCGGGTCTCGGTCAAGTCCCCGCTATGCCTCAGGCCGGCGCCTTGTCGCTGACGAAGACGTTCACTTCGCGGGCGGCGGCAATGAAGGCCCGTCTTGCGTTCATGGCCGGCTTGTCGCCGGCCAGCGCATCATGACAGGCCTGCAGCGCTTCGCGGTGCTTGGGACTGCGCTTGCCTGGCCAATTGTTGAGGAGGTAGTCGGAAGCCTCGCGGGCCGTACGCAAGAGCTGATTGCTTCCCGCCGCGCCCTTGACGGTCACGGGTGTGTCAAATCGGTTGTTTTCCATCGCCGCTCTTACGCCATCGGCATTTGCGAAGCGAGACCGAAAGTAGCATTCTTCGCTCATCTGCCCTTTTCGTGATCAATGGCAGCCGATCCTCACTCAAGCGACACTCAAGCGACGACGGCAAATCCCCTGGCGCGGAGGCCACGCCGGTCGTTGCGCAGCGAGGTCACCAGCCGGTCGCGGCTGCCAATGATGTGGGCTGAAAGCAGGCGGGCGGCGCTATCGGCATCGCCGGCCCGCACCGCCGACAGAATGGCATGGTGTTCGGCCCAGGCACGGCCGAGCGCTGCCTCGTCGCGAACCTCGAGCCAGCGGGCGCGCGACAGGCGTGTCATCGCGTCGCGAACCGCTCTGAACAGGAACTCGTTGCCGGACAGGCGGGCCAACTCGATATGAAAATCCATGCCGACGCGATGCCATTCCTCGCGCGGCGTCTTGTCGTCGCAAGAATCGAGCATCGCCTCGATGATTTCGACGGCACTTCTGTCCTGCAAGGTGCAAGTTAGTCTTAGTGCCGCGACCTCGACCGCCTCGCGATAGACAGCGATCTGCTCGAGCTCAGCAAGATTGATGGGCGAGACCGTCCAGCCGCGGCCGTCGCGGCAGATCAGGCCTTCGGTCTCGAGCCGCAGCAATGCCGCCCTGACCGGCGTGCGCGAAGCGCCGAAGCGGCTTTCGACCCAGCGCTCCGTCAGCCGCTCGCCGGGACCGATCTCGAGCCCGAGGATCATCTCGCGAAGCTGCTTTTCGACGTTCTGCATCTGCGACATTGGCGCTCCGTTCAGGTCATTTGTTCCGGCAATCGGGTCACTGGCCAGCGTTGGCCGATCACGCCGGCCTTTGTCCATCATGTTTGAGAGGCCCGCATTGACAGCGACGGGGCTTGCGTTCATGACACATACCAGCTTGGTATCCCAAAATGGTATCCGCAGCAAGTTTTCATGCAAGCTGCCGGACAGGATAGGACATGCCGCAAGACGCCACTCTCGCCACGCAAGGCACGCACAACGTCCACTGGCGTCGCAATCTCGCCGTGTGTTTTGCCGGCTCGTTCAGCACGCTTGTAGCGATGACGCTGCTGTTGCCCTTCCTGCCGCTTTACGTCGAGCAGTTGGGCGCAGAGGGCCATGCGGCGATCGTGCAGTGGTCGGGCATCGCCTACGGCGCCACCTTCCTTGCTGCCGCGCTGGTCGCGCCCCTGTGGGGGCGGCTAGGCGATCGCTACGGCCGCAAACTGATGCTGGTGCGCGCCAGTTTCGGCATGGCGCTGTGCATGTCGCTGACCGGCATGGTGCAGACCGTCTGGCAATTGGTGCTCCTGCGCCTGCTGATCGGCTTTGCCGGCGGCTATTCTTCGGGCTCGACCATCCTGGTTGCTATGCAGACGCCGAAGGATCGCTCCGGCTGGGCGCTGGGCGTGCTGTCGGCCGGCATTACGGCCGGTGCCCTGGTCGGTCCGCTGCTCGGCGGCGCGCTGCCGCCGCTGATTGGCATCCGCGCCACATTCCTGCTCGCCGGCGGGGTCATTTTCCTGGCGTTTCTGGCAACCACCTTGCTGATCAAGGAGGCCCCTCGCCCGGTTGCCGCCAAGGCCAAGTCAGACGAAAGAGCGAAAGACGGCTGGTCGCAGATTCCCGACAAGCGCCCCGTCGTCGCCATGCTGGCGACCGGCATGCTGTTGAGTTTCGCCACCATGTCGATCGAGCCGATCATCACCGTCTACGTCCAACAGCTCATCGAAGATCAGAGCCAGGTCACGCTGGTCTCCGGCATCGTCATGTCCGCGGCAGCGCTCGGCGCCATCCTGTCGGCGTCGAGGCTCGGCAAGCTCGCCGACCGTATCGGCCACTGGAACGTCATCGTTGTCGCACTCGCAGTCTCGGCGCTGCTGCTGATTCCGCAGGCGTTCGTTACGCAGGGCTGGCAACTCGTCGGCCTGCGTTTCCTGATGGGCCTGGCGCTTGGCGGTCTTTTGCCCTGCATCACCAGCGTTATCCGCCACAATGTGCCCGACGGCGTCGGCGGCAATGTGCTGGGCTTGTCGATCTCGGCGCAATATGTCGGGCAGGTTGCCGGGCCGTTGCTCGGCGGCTTCGCCGGTGGCCATTTCGGTATGCGCTCGGTGTTTCTCGGCACATCCGTTTTGATGGCGGGCGGAGCGGCCTATAACTGGCTGGTCCAATCGCGCCGCGAACGCGACATGCTGGCGGAAGCCGGCAAATCCTGACACGGTTCGCGGCACTATCTCAGGCGGTCGCCAGGAATCACGGAGGCGTGGAAATGAGCACGGATGAACACGCGGCAGGCGGCCGCATTCTGGTTCTTGCCGGCTGCCTGTGCGGCGCAACCGGCGTGGCGCTTTCGGCGGCGGCGGCGCATCTCGGCGGCGCTTTCGTCGGTACGGCCGCGTCCTTCCTGCTCATGCATGCGCCGGTCTTCCTTGCCGTCGGGCTGCTCGGTGGCAACAGCATCCTGCGAACCGGAAGCCTCATCCTCCTCGTCGGGCTTCTGCTGTTCTCGGGTGATCTTCTGGCCCGCGACTTCCTTGGCTCGCGGCTGTTCCCGATGTCGGCGCCGATCGGCGGCATGTTGCTCATCGGCGGCTGGCTGGTGATGGCCGCCTCGGCGCTGGTACGCCCGCGCCCTTGACGCGGCAGGTTCGCCGGCTCTGTCAGTCTTGACGACGTTCGGGCCGGACTTCGCGCTTGGTCGTCTTGACTACACGCCGTCGCTCCGGCCGTTCGGCGGCCGGAGAAATGCCCCAATAATTGCGATAGATGTCTTCGAACAGATGCTTGATCGGGTGCATGGCTTAATCTCCTCTAGCCTTTTGAATCGATCCAATCAGCGGGCAAAAAAATAGGCCGCCGATCAGCTCCGCTTGCGTCCTACGAGGAAACGCAGGTCGCGAATCCACGGACCGGTCCTGTCGCGCCCCTTACGGGCTTCTGCGCTCGAGCGGATGCTCCAGTCGTTCCGGTAAATGTCCTCGAACAGGTAATTGACGGGATGCATGGCACTCTCCTCTTGTATCGATCCAAACCCGCTGGCGAAGCGCCTCTTGGATCGATTCAAAGAGTACGTATCGCACCATAAATGTCAAGCAAAAATTTGAATCGATCCAACGAAGGTGTTAAAGTAATCGGCGATCCTGTTGGACGGGAGACCCGGAGACAACCAAATGGCATCACTCACCGAAGGCAGCAGGAGGCCCATCCGGCTGGCGGACATCGCCAAAGCCGCGGGCGTATCGCACGGCACTGCCTCCAATGTCTTCAGCCGTCCCGAAATCGTGCGCGAGGAAGTCCGCGAGCGGGTCAAGGCGGCGGCCGACGCGCTGGGCTACGCCGGCCCGGATCCCAAGGGCCGGCTGCTGCGCGCCGGCAAGGTCAATGCAATCGGCGTCGCCACAACCGAGCCGCTGTCCTATTTCTTCGACGACCCGTTTGCCCGCGTGATGATGGCCGGCATTTCGGAAGCCTGCGACGCAACTGGCGCGGGGATAGCCCTCGTGTCGGCTGGCAACGAGGAAAAACTTGCCTGGAATATCCAGAGCGCCCTCGTGGACGGCTTCATCCTGTTCTGCATCGAGGGCGGTCCGCGCCTCGTCGAGTTGACGCGCGAACGAAAGCTCCCCTTCGTCGCGCTGGAGCTCGGCTCGCAGGACGACACGGTCTCGGCGATCAGCATCGACAATGTTGCCGGCGGCCGGCTCGCGGCGCGCCATCTGGCGGAACTTGGACATCGCCGCTTCGCCGTGTTGTCGCTGGCCTTCGCCGACGACAGCACCGGTCTTGTCTCGCCCGAGCAGGTCCGGACGGCGTCCTATACCGGGACCCGTGACCGCCTCCTCGGCTATTTCGAAGAGCTTTCCCGGTTTGGTGTCGACACCGCCAAGGTGCCGGTCTACGAGACCGAAAACGACAAGGCGAGCACAAGGGCTGGTCTCGAAACCATCTTCGCAGCGGCGGAGCCGCCGACCGCCATCCTGGCGATGTCGGACCGGATCGCGATGGTGGCATTGGAATGGCTCAGTGCACGGGGCATCGCGGTTCCCCGCGATGTTTCCGTCGTCGGCTTCGACGGCGTGCCTGAAGCCGCAATTTGCGAGCCTCCGCTCACCACCATCGCCCAGCCGATCGCCGAGATCGGCCGCCGGGCAGCGCGAAGAATCCTCGACTTCGACGGCACGGTGCGGCGAGAAACGCTCGACGTCGAACTTGTCGTCAGGGCATCGTCCGGACCGCCGCCAAGTACAGGCTGACTGGGCAGATCGGCTCCAACCCTTATCTATTGGCCGCCATGGGACCGATGCCAAAGGATGGACGGACAGGCGGCGCCTCGTTGCGGACCGGCTTGCCCTTGCCGGACCAGCCGATGGCGGACAGCCACTCCAGATAGAAGGCGAGCGCGAACTGCATGGCGATGCCGGCGGCGAGCAGCAGACTGTCATAGGCAATGCCGCCCGGGTTGATCAGCTTCATCACCTGCGCCGCCATGGCAATCACCGTGCCGGCAATGAAAACCGGCAGCGAGCGTTTGCCCAATATGGCGAGCGGATTGTCGCGGCCGGTGCGGAACAGGTTCGAGACGAAAGGCAAGGCGACGACCAGATAGCTCATCGCCAGGATGTGCAGCAGCCGCGGCAACGACAGGAACGTCTTGTCGAAACCGGTCAGCACCACCGGCAGGTCGAGCCACGACACATGCCCCCACAGCGGGCTGTGCACCCAGACGAGCGCCGTCAGCACGTAGGCGGCCGCCGCGCCGACCAGCCAGCGATTGACCGGGATGGTGCCGCCGCGCCGCACATGCAACACGCTGGCCATGCCGATATTGAACAGCAATTGCCATGACAGCGGATTGAGGAACCAGAACCCGGGCTCCGGGTAGTTCGGCGGCGCGATCTGGTAGATTCCGGCAACCAGCCAAAGGGCTGCGGACACGGCAAGCGCGGCCAGTGGCCTGTAGCTGATGAACAGCAGGAAGGCCGGCGCCATCAACAGCAGAGCCGCATAGACCGGCAGTATGTTGTTGTAACCGAGCTGATGGCCGAGCGTGACGATACCGACCAGGACTTGCGGCGGGTTCCTGACGAGCGGCTCGATGTTGATCAGCGTCAGAAGGTCCGGGCGTCTCGCAAACACCGCCGCTGCGCAGAAGATAGCCATGACCACCATCGTCGTGACGATGTGGGTGACATAGAGCACGCCGGCGCGGCGCCACATCTTCAGCGTTGCGATCAGCCGGTTTCCCGGCTGGAATTTGGTACCGTAGGCAAGCGCGACGGACATGCCGGAGATCAGCACGAAGGCCTCGGCCGCATCCGAAAACCCGAAATTCTTATAGGTCAGGGTTTCAAAAACGGTGCCCGGCACGTGGTCGATGAATATGGTCAGGAGGGCGAGAGCCCGGAACACGTCAATACGCGTATCGCGTTCCGGCGAAACTGGCATGGTCATCGATAAAAGGCCTTAAAGCTGGTTGTTTATGCCTGGCATGCGACCCCTCGGGCGATCACCCGGCGCACACTGCTTCGATCCCTCCCGCGGGGATTATATCGGCAAAGAAACGGACTGAAATGCGCCCGGTTCAATCAACTTTCGCGGAGCTTGAAAATATTTCGTTTTGAAGCCGGCAAATTAACGAAAGTAACACGAAATCAAAAGGATGTGACGATGGCCGAGGAGAGCCTCGAAGACGGTATTTTGCAGGAAAATTCAGGCTTTTTCTACCGGCTACATCGACCCGCCAACTTACCCGGTGACTGGCTGTTCCTGCTGCATGGATCGGGTGTAGACGAGACAACCATGCTGCCGCTTGGTCGGCAAATCGCGCCGCATGCGGCGCTGGTTGCGGTCCGTGGCCGCATCCCTCAGGAGGACGGGTTCCGTTGGTTCACGCGAATCACCCCGACGCGTTTCGAACAGGCCAGCATCCATGCTGAGGCGGACGCATTCGCGGGCTTCGTCGACGGCATCGCGAAGCGCCGCCGCGTCGATCTCCGCCGCGCGACCTTTGTTGGTTATTCGAACGGCGCCAACCTGGTCTCAAGCGTCATGCTGCTGCATCCAGGCCTGATCCAGCGCGCCGCATTGCTGCGTCCGATGCCGGTGCTCGACGAGGTGCCGGCGGCCGACCTGTCGAAGGCGCGGGCGTTGATCATCGCCGGCGCCACCGACCTGACCTACGGGCCATTCGCGCCGGCGCTGGCTGCTCTACTGAGCTCGCATGGCGCCAAAGTCGAGACCCAAACCATTGCCTCCGGCCATGAAATCGGCGATCCGGACGCAGAGATCGTCAGGCAATGGCTGGCGGATCCTGCAGTCGCCGTTGCACCGTCAGACCGATGAGCCTCGAGGCTACCCTCGCCCCATGCGGTTCCAGGCGTCGAGCCCGGCGATCTTGTAGGCTTCGGCCAGCGTCGGATAGTTGAAGGTGTTGTTGACGAAGAAGTCGACAGTGCCGCCGAGATTGATCACCGCCTGGCCGATGTGGATGAGCTCGGTCGCGCCCTCGCCGACAATATGGGCGCCGAGCAGACGGCGTGTTTCGATCGAGAACAGAAGCTTCAGGAAACCGGTGTTGACGCCCATTATGTGGCCGCGCGATGTCTCGCGAAACCGCGCCACGCCGACCTCGTAGGCAGCACCGCTCTCGCGCACCTGCTCCTCGGATTGCCCGACGGTGGAGATTTCCGGCACGGCGTAGATGCCGTAGGGAAAGGTTTCGGGCGGCGGCGGCAAGGGCACGCCGAACGCATGGCAGGCGGCCACTCTGCCCTGCTCCATCGAGGTCGATGCCAGGCTCGGAAAGCCGATGACGTCGCCGGCGGCATAGATGTTGGGCGCGCTGGTCTGGAACGTCTGCGGATCGACCTTGATGCGGCCCCTGGGATCGGCCTCGATGCCGACCGCTTCCAACCCCAGGCTGCCGACATTGCCGGTACGCCCTGCAGCATAAAGCACCATCTCGGAACGTATGGTGCGGCCGTCGGCCAGCATCACCTCGGCATGATCGGGTTTGGAGGCGATCTCCTTGACGGCGCTGCCCAAGCGGATGGTCATGCCGCGGTCGCGCATCTGATGGATGAAGTCATCGACGATCTCGCGGTCGACGAAATCCAACATGGTATTGCGCGGCTCGACCAGCGTCACCGGAACGTCGAGTGCCGAAAAGATCGTCGCATATTCGACGCCGATGACGCCGGCGCCGATCACCGTCAGCGTGCGCGGTAGGCGGTCGAGCTCCAGCATCTCGTCGCTGTCGAAGATCCGTGTCTTGTCGAACGGCACGTCGCGCGGCCGGTGCGGCCGGGTGCCGACCGCGATCAGCGCATGGGCGAAGCCAACCTCGCTGTAGTCGCCGGTGTCGGTGGTCAGGCTGACCTTGTTGGGGCCGAGGAATTTTACCGCGGCGCGCGCACTTTTGACCGTGTTGCGCATGAACTGGTGCTGCAGCACCTCGACCTCATGGTCGAGCGTCTTGTGCAGGCGCTCGACCAGATCGCCGACCGAAATGTCCTGCTTGACGCGGTAGCCGCGTCCATAAAAGCCGCGCTCACGCCACCCGGAGAGGTTGAGCACCGTCTCGCGCAACGTCTTCGACGGTATGGTGCCGGTGTGCACCGACACACCGCCGAGTCGCCGGCCCCTGTCGACCACCAGCACCGACTTGCCAAGCTTGGCCGACTGCACCGCGGCGCGGCGCCCGGACGGGCCGCTGCCGATGACCAGCATGTCGTAGTCCATGTCGCCCCGTCCCCTCGGCTCGGCGCCCTTTGTTGCGCCGCAGCAAGCTAACGCTATCCGCGCCATGAATTCAACAAGTCAGACGGCACCAGGCACACCGTCACCATCTACACGGCGGCGAAAGGCTCGATCTTGATTCCGCCGCGAACCTTCACCATTTCACCAATAAGCGGCCCGTGCCTTAACCCGGGTTCGATTACGAGGAAATGAAATGAACGCTCGCGTTTTCGACGGCGAAATCATCACCAGCAGGCTCGAAGATGTCCGCGCCTATGAGGGCGTGCGCACACGGCGCATTCTCGCCTTCGTCATCGACTATTTCATCGTGGCGCTGCTCACCATTCCATTCGCGATCCTGGTGTTCTTGTTTGGGCTGTTGACGCTCGGCCTCGGCTGGATGCTGTTTTCCATTCTCGTACCGGCGGTCGCCGTCCTCTACATCTGGAACACGCTCGGCAGTAAAGACCAGGCCACCACCGGCATGAAGGTGATGGGCATCCGGCTCGACCGGCTCGACGGCACCCGCATCGACGGGCTGACCGCCGTCGTGCATTCGGTGCTGTTTTGGGCCGGCAATGTCATCCTTTCACCGCTGGTCCTGCTGGTGAGCCTGTTTTCCGACCGCAAGCGCACGCTGCACGACCTGCTGCTCGGCACCGTCGTCAGCCGCAGCGATCGCTGAGCAGACTTTTGAAGCGCGGCCACGGCCTTTGCGCACAAATGTGAAGACATCCAATCAACCAGGCTTTCACAATCCTGTTGAATTTTTCGGCGTCCGCGCCAAAGGTAGAGCGATTCGCAGGAGTGTTTCCAAGGCTCGATGACGCAGCACCCGACCCAGTCGCCACAGTTCTTTCTGACCGCGCCCTCGCCGTGTCCCTATCTCGAGGGCCAGTTCGAGCGCAAGGTGTTCACACATCTGGTCGGCGACAAGGCTCCGGAGATGAACGATCTGTTGACGCAGGGCGGTTTCAGGCGGTCGCAGAACATCGCCTACAGGCCGGCTTGCGAGACCTGCCGCGCCTGTGTGTCGGTGCGCATCCTGGCGCAGGAATTCACCGCCAGCCGCAACATGAAACGGGTCATACAGCATAATTCGGATCTGGTCGGCGCCATGCACGACGCCGAACCCTCCACCGAACAGTATTCGCTGTTCCGCAGCTATCTCGACGCCCGCCATCGCCGTGGCGGCATGTCCGATATGACCGTGCTCGACTACGCCATGATGGTAGAGGATACCCATGTCGACACCAAGGTCATCGAATACCGTCGCCGCGGACCCGACAGCTTCATCACCGGCAAGGGCCAGGGCGAACTGATCGCCGTGGCCCTCACCGACAAGATGGCCGATGGCCTGTCGATGGTCTATTCCTACTTCAACCCGGACTTCGAGGACCGCTCGCTCGGCACCTTCATGATCCTCGACCACATCGCCCGCGCCAGGGCGATGGGCCTGCCCCATGTCTACCTGGGCTACTGGGTCAACGGCTCGCGCAAGATGAATTATAAGATGCGCTTCCAGCCGCAGGAGCATCTCGGCCCGAAAGGCTGGGAACGCTACAATCACGAAGCGGTTTCGCGCTGATTCCTGCCTTCGGTATTCACCCTTAAATTGTTTCGAGGAGGACGCCCGCTGGGCTTCCGGCCGATCGGCTGGAATACCGGGCGGGTCAATTTTGCGCCTCCAAGCCTACGCGAGAATTGCCGCATGTCTTCCCACAACGACCACCAGAGAGGCCTTCTGATCACCGCCATCGGCGGGCTGACGCTAACCGTCGACATTCCGCTGATCCGGCTCGCCGATGGCGAGGCATGGACGATCCTGCTGTTGCGCACCGGCACAACCTTCGTCGCCACGCTTATCATCTGGGCCGTCTGGCGCTCGCTGAGCGCAAAGGCACCGCAGCTTGTGCCGGGCTGGTCAGGGCTCATCGTTGCCGGCCTTTACGGGCTCGGCTCGATCGCTTTCATCACCGGCGTCTACAACACATCGACCGCCAACCTCGTTTTCATCCTGGCGTTCACAACCATGTTCGCGGCCCTTTTGTCATGGCTGTTCCTGAAGGAGAGGCCACGGCCATTGACGCTTGCAGCGCTGGCACTGATGATCGTCGGCGTGACGATCATTGTCGGCGATTCCGTTGGAACCGGACATCTCTTCGGCGACCTGATGGCGCTATGCTCGGCTTTCATGATCGCAGCGGCCATCACCATCTCGCGCGCAAGCGGCAAGGACATGGGTTTCACGGCGCTGATTGGAGTGGTGCTGCCGCTGGCCGTCGCCACCCTGATGGTTTCCAAGGTGGGTTTTCATGTCAACGCGCCATGGTGGATCGTCTTCAACGGTGCCGTCATCATGCCGATCTCGTTCTTCTGCCTCGCCAACGGCCCAAAATACATCTCCGGGCCGGAGGTGGCGATGTTCTACCTGCTTGAAACCGTGCTGGCACCGGTCTGGGTGTGGATGATCTTCGCCGAAGCGCCGTCGCGCAACAGCCTGATCGGCGGCGCGATCCTCATCATGACGTTGATCGGCCATTCGCTCTGGCAATTGCACGAGGGGCGCAAACGCCGCGCCACGTTCGCCATCAGTCACCCGGCCTGATTCTTTTTCGCGGCGGCGCGTTCGGCGACAATTTCGATCTGCGGCGGCGCGTCATCGTGCTCCGCCGGTTCGGCGGCAGCGAGCTCATCGGTCAGTTCTACCTCGCGCAGCCACTCGCGCCAGATCGCGACCAGGAGCGCCATCAGCACCGGGCCAATGAACAGGCCGAGAAAGCCCATTGTCTTGACGCCGCCGATCAGGCCGAAAAAAGTCGGCAGGAAGGGCAGTTTTATCGGCCCGCCGACCAGCTTCGGGCGCAATGTCTTGTCGACGATGAAGAGTTCGACCGCGCCCCAGATGAACAGTGCCAGCCCGGCCATCGGCGAGCCGCTGGCCGCGAGATAGATCGAGACCAGCGTGAAGGACAGCGGCGCGCCGCCGGGGATCAGCGCCATGATGCCTGTCAGCGCGCCGAGCGTCACCGGCGATGGTACGCCGGCCAACCAGTAAGCGATACCCAGCACCAGCCCTTCGCCGATGGCGATAACGGTCATGCCGGTTACCGTCGAGGAGATCGTCGCAGGCACCACGCGTGAGATCCGTTCCCATCTGGCCGGCAGGATGCGTTCGCCGAGGCGATCGACCTGTCCGGCGAAATGCTCGCCGTCGCGATAGGCGAAGAACAGCGCGATCATCATGAACAGCAGCGTCAGCAAAAGGCCGAAGGCGCTGCCGCCGGCGGCAAGCACGCCGCGATAGATGCTGCCGATATTGGCGCCGCTGATCAGCTGGATCAGTTCGCCGATGCCGCCAGGGTGGCCAACGTTGACCGTCCATTGTTCATTGAGCCATTCGCCCACCACGGGCATGGTGGCGAGCCAGTGCGGCGTCGGCGCACCGTAGCGGTTGGTCTCGATCGCCCAGTTGACCCATTCGCGCACCTCA
Organism: Mesorhizobium sp. WSM4830; assembly: GCF_055811495.1. Lineage (NCBI taxonomy): Bacteria > Pseudomonadati > Pseudomonadota > Alphaproteobacteria > Hyphomicrobiales > Phyllobacteriaceae > Mesorhizobium > Mesorhizobium sp. WSM4830. The sequence continues at coordinate 209,667 of NZ_JBVVQI010000006.1, forward strand.
TTGATGGCGTAGGTGCCGGCAAGCGCGATCGGCACCACCAGGAAAGTCAGGATGAACAAGATCGCAAGCGTCGCCGCAATCGTGCGGTTGCCGCCGACGCCGGCGAGCAGCCGCCGATAGAGCGGCCAACTGGCGAAAGCAATCACCAGGGCGGCAAGGACCGGGAACAGGAAGCCGTGGAAGAAATAAACGCCGGCGGCGACGATCAGCACCAGGAGCCAGCGCGCCGCCGACAGCGGCGGAATGACAGCGGCCCTGAGCGGCGTCGACAGGCCAAACAGGCGCTGCTGCCGCTCCGGCTTCTGTATCCTGACTTCCTTCAAGCGCCCAACTCTCCCTGGCCCATCGCATCGCTTATGCACTGATATAGTGCAGCAATCGTGACGACATTCCAAATGTTTGGGTGGAGCTGCTAATCTCCCCTCATGAGGGGAGATGGCCGGCAGGCCAGAGGGGGTCGCCGCGCGTGAGACGCCAGTCTCCTCTGTCTGCGATAAGGGTCGCGTCTGGACGTTCCGACCCCCTCTGTCGCCTTCGGCGACATCTCCCCTCAAGGGGGGAGATTACCGCTTCACCCGAACTTGCCAGTCCTCGGGAATCCCTTCGGCACCATGCGGCCGGCCGAGGCGCGGGCGCCGATCCATTCGGCAAGCTCGTCACGCGATTTGATGAAGGTGCGATCTGCCGAATCCTGCCAGGACAGGCCGCTTGCGAGCGTGAAGGTCTTGAGGTCGAGAACACCGCCATCCTTGTATTTCTGCAGGCGCACGCCCTTACCGCGCCCCATCTCCGGGATCTCGGCCAGCGGGAACACCAGCATCTTGCGGTTCTCGCCGACAATGGCGAGATGGTCGCCGGCGACGCTCACGCAGCGCTGGGCCTCGTCGGGCGCCTTGACGTTCATCACCTGCTTGCCCTTGCGGGTGTTGGCGACGACTTCTTCTTCCGGCACGATGAAACCGTTGCCGTCATGCGACACCAGCAGCAGCTTGCGCTTGGGATCATGGACGAAGGCGGTGACGATATCCTGGTCGTTGTCCATGTCGACGATGATGCGGATCGGCTCGCCATGGCCACGCCCACCCGGCAGACGGTCGGCGCCGATCGTGTAGAACTTGCCGCCGGTGGTGAAGACCAGCACCTTGTCGGTCGTCTGGGCGTGGAAGGCGAGCTTGAGGCTGTCGCCTTCCTTGAAGGTCAGGGCCGAATGGTCGGTCAGATGACCTTTCATGGCCCTCAGCCAGCCCTTTTCTGACACGACGACGGTGACCGGCTCGCGCTCGATCATGGCATGGGCGATATCGGTCAGGTCATGTTCGGGTGCATCTGCGAACTCTGTGCGTCGCTTGCCGATCTCGGTGTCGGGCCCGTATTTCTGGCGAACGTTGGCGACTTCCCACTTGATCGTCGCCCACTGCTTGGCGTCGGACGCAAGCAGTGCCTCGATCTGCTTCTTCTCGCCGGTCAGGCCATTGAATTCCTCGCGGATTTCGAATTCCTCAAGCTTGCGCAGCGCCCTCAGCCGCATGTTGAGGATGGCTTCAGCCTGGGTGTCGGTGAGTGACCAGCGGGCCATCATTACCTGCTTGGGCTCGTCCTCCTCGCGGATGATCCTGATCACCTCGTCGATGTTGAGATAGGCGATCAAATAGCCGGCGAGGATCTCCAGCCGCCTCTCGATCTCGCCGAGGCGGTGCTTGGAGCGGCGGATCAGGACGTCGCGGCGGTGCTCCAGCCATTCCTTGAGCACGCCTTTCAGCGACAGCACGTTCGGCACCTTGCCGCGCGACAACACGTTCATGTTGAGCGGAAAGCGGCTTTCGAGCTCGGTCAGCTTGAACAGCGATTCCATCATGATGCCGGGATCGACCGAGCGGCTCTTCGGCACCAGCACGACGCGGATATCCTCGGCGCTCTCGTCGCGGATATCCTCGAGCAGCGGCAGCTTGCGCGCCATCAAAAGCTCGGCGATCTTTTCGATCAGCCTGGCCTTCTGGACGCCGTAGGGGATTTCGGTGGCGACAATGTTCCAGGTGCCCCTGCCCTGATCCTCCTGGTTCCATTTCGCCCTGACGCGAAAGCCGCCGCGGCCGGTTTCATAAGCGTCGAGGATCGAGGCGCGGCTGTCGACGATGATGCCGCCGGTCGGAAAGTCCGGCCCCTGGACGAAATCCATCAGTTTGGTGACGGGCGCATCCGGATGCTCGATCAGGTGGAGCGCGGCGTCGCAAAGCTCGGCCGCATTGTGCGGCGGGATCGAGGTCGCCATGCCGACGGCGATGCCGGAAGAGCCGTTGGCGAGCAGGTTCGGGAAGGCGCCGGGCAGCACGGCGGGCTCCTCGTCTTCCTCGTTGTAGGTCGGGCGGAAATCGACCGCGTCCTCGGTGATGCCTTCCAAAAGCAGCGTCGACACTTCGGTCATGCGCGCTTCGGTGTAGCGCATGGCGGCGGCGTTATCGCCGTCGATATTGCCGAAATTGCCCTGCCCGTCGACCAGCGGGTAGCGCATCGAAAAATCCTGCGCCAACCGCACCAACGCGTCGTAGATCGACTGGTCGCCATGCGGATGGAATTTGCCCATCACCTCGCCGACGATGCGGGCGCATTTGGCAAAGCCCTGGTCGGGGTTGAGCCGCAACAGACGCATGGCATGCATGATGCGACGATGCACCGGCTTCAGCCCGTCGCGCACATCCGGCAGCGCCCGGTGCATGATGGTCGAGAGCGCGTAGGCGAGATAGCGCTCTTCCAGCGCCTTCTTCAGATCGACCGGCTCGATATTGTCGCCGCCGCCACTCTCCGGCGGCAAAAGCCTTTTTCCCATGGGCTGGCACTAGCCGAGCGGGTGATTCGCGGCAAGAGGCACCATCATACGTCCTCCTATGCAACAGGAATTGGGAGCGTCGCTACGCCGGCCAACATCAATCCGTTACATCCTGCTTCTATCGCAAGCCTGATGGATCGGGTTTGCCTTTGGTCGCGATTTTCGACCATTGTGCCGAGGCCCGCCTTTTTCCGGTCCAGTTCGTCACCGAATGGTGGCGACGCGACGATTTGAAAAGAATTTCAGGACACTCTCAGGGGAGCTCTCGATGACGATCAGACACTCGACACTTATTAAAAGACTGGCTTTTTCGACCTTTTTGCTGACGCTGCCGCTGAATGCGGCATTCGCGCAGGATACCGCGGTCGCCGACCGGCTGAAGGCTGCCCTCGCCGCCCAGGGCGTCGACCTCTCCTGGACCGGCGTAACCGGCGACGCCTCCAGCATGGTTCTGCAAGGCGTGGCGGTCAAGCCGGCGGCCGAAAAGGAGGCGCTCAAGATCGGCGACGTCAAGCTCGAAGGTGTGACCGAAGCCAATGGCGGCTATCAAATCGCGACCGTATCGACGTTGCCGTTCGAACACAGCGAAGATGGCGTCACGCTCAATCTCAGCCCCTTCGTCATCCACGACATGACGGTTCCGGCCGAAGGCGCAACCGGTCCGCTGGGCTCGCTGATGATGTACAAATCGGCCGAGCTAGAAAACATGACCGTCAAGGTCGCCGACAAGACTGCGTTCTCGATGGACGGGCTTGCCATCGCAATCACGCCGCCGGCCGACGGCAAGGCCCTGGAGTTCTCCGGCACCACGGAAAAATTCACTGCCGACCTGACCCTGGTCGAAGATCCGAAGTCCAAGGAAGTCATCAACGCGCTCGGCTACCAGAACATATCAGGCAATCTTGAGATGGAAGGCACCTGGCAGCCTACCGACGGCAGGATGGACTTATCGAAATACGAAATATCGGTCGACAATGCCGGCACGCTCGGCATGACCTTCGATCTCGGCGGCTATACGCTGGACGTCATCAAATCAATGCAGGAGATGCAGAAGAAGATGGCAGCGCAGCCCGAAGGCGCCGACAATTCCGCGCAAGGCATGGCCATGCTCGGGCTGCTGCAGCAGCTTTCGTTCAACAGCGCCTCGATCCGCTTCGACGACGATTCGCTGACCAAAAAGGTGCTCGATTATGCCGGCAAGCAGCAAGGCATGTCCGGCAAGGACATCGCCAACCAGGCCAAAGCGATCGTACCCTTCGGCATGGCGCAGCTCAACAATCCGGAACTGACGGCGCAGGTTTCGGCCGCGGTCAACAAGTTCCTCGACGATCCGCAAAGCATCGAGGTCTCGGCCGAGCCGCCGGCAGCGGTGCCGTTCGCGCTGATCATGGCGGGCGCCATGTCCAACCCGCTCGACCTGCCGAAAACGCTCGGCGTGACGGTTACGGCGAACGAAGACTGACTGAGATCCCAAAGCAAAAGCCCGGCAGCGATGCCGGGCTTTTTCATGAATTCAACAGAACCAGTTCGGAGCGTTTCCTAAAGCTCTTTCTTCGTCGCCACGACGCGCAGCGACAATTCGCGAAGCTGCTGCGGGCTGGCTTCCGACGGCGCGTTCATCAACAGATCGTAGGCCTGCTGGTTCATCGGAAACATTGTCACTTCGCGCAGGTTCCTTGCGCCGACCAGAAGCATGACGACGCGGTCGATGCCGGCCGCCATGCCGCCATGCGGCGGCGCGCCATACTGGAAGGCACGGTAAAGGCCGCCGAAGCGTTCCTCGACCGTTGCGCGGTCCAGCCCGACGGTTTCGAAGGCCCTGACCATGGCTTCCGGCAGATGGTTGCGGATGCCGCCCGAGGCGATCTCGAAACCGTTGCAGACCATGTCGTACTGGAACGCTTTGATGCCGAGCAGATCCTCGCCGTTAAGCGCATCGATGCCACCTTGCGGCATCGAGAACGGATTGTGCGCGAAGTCGATCTTCTTCTCCTCCTCGTTCCATTCGAAGAACGGGAAGTCGACGATCCAGCACAATTCGAAGCGGTCGCGGTCGACAAGATTGAGTTCTTCGCCGGCGCGGGTGCGCGCCGCTCCCGCGAAGGAGACAAATTTCTTCGGGTCGCCGGCGACGAAGAAGGCGGCATCGCCATCGGCAAGGCCGAGTTGTTGTCGGATCGCCTCGGTGCGCTCCTCGCCGATGTTCTTGGCCAGCGGCCCGGCGCCTTCAAGCTTCTCGCCCTCCTTGCGCCAGAAGATATAGCCCAGCCCTGGCTGGCCCTCGCCTTGCGCCCATGAGTTCATGCGGTCGCAGAAGGCGCGCGACCCTCCGGTCTTGGCCGGAATAGCCCAGACCTCGGCCTTCGGATCGTTGGCAAGGATGCTGGCGAATACCTTGAAGCCGGAATCGCGAAAATGATCGGAGACGGCCTGCATCTCGATCGGGTTGCGCAGGTCCGGCTTGTCGGTGCCGTATTTGCGCATGGCGACATCATAGGCGATGCGCGGAAACTTCTGCGTCACCGGCTTGCCGGCGGCAAAGGTCTCGAACACCCCCCGCATCACCGGCTCCATGGTGGTGAACACGTCCTCCTGCTCGACGAAGCTCATCTCCACGTCGAGCTGGTAGAATTCACCCGGCAGACGGTCGGCGCGCGGGTCCTCGTCGCGGAAGCACGGCGCAATCTGGAAGTAGCGGTCGAAGCCGGACACCATGATCAGCTGCTTATACTGCTGCGGTGCCTGCGGCAGCGCGTAGAAAGTGCCGGGGTGGATGCGCGACGGCACCAGGAAGTCGCGCGCCCCTTCCGGCGACGAGGCGGTCAGGATCGGCGTCGAGAATTCGGTGAACCCGACCTCGCCCATCAGCTTGCGCATCTCGGCGATGATTTTCGTCCGCGCGACGATATTCTTGTGCAGCGTGTCGCGGCGCAGGTCGAGGAAGCGGTATTTGAGGCGGATGTCCTCCGGATAATCCGGCTCGCCGAAGACCGGCAGCGGCAATTCCCTGGCCGCCGACAACACCTCGATCTCGCGCGCGAAAATCTCGATCTCGCCGGTCGGCAAATTAGGGTTCACGGTGTCGGCGAGGCGCGCCTTGACCTCGCCGTCGACGCGGACGACCCATTCGCCGCGCAGGGTCTCGGCGATCTTGAAGGCGGGCGAATCCGGATCGGCGACGATCTGGGTCAGGCCGTAATGATCGCGCAAATCGATGAACAGCAAGCCGCCATGGTCGCGCACGCGATGCACCCAGCCCGACAGGCGAACGGAGGAACCGACGTCGCTCTTTCTCAACTGGGCACAGGTATGGCTGCGGTAACGATGCATTGTCATTGCTAGGTCCGGATGTTGGTTGCGGCCAAGGCACGATGGCCCAGCCTGAAAATTTGCGCGAAAAGCACATGAGAGGGTGCATTTGTCAAGGCAAGCGGCAGCCGGGTCGAGTTCGCGTTCTTCTCGCCCCTATCCCACTGGCATCAATTTATGCCCGAGGCGTCCATCTGAGTTCGCTGCTCCGTGCCGGCAGTTCAACTATGCACCTCACCCCTTCACCCCGCCCGCGGTGAGGCCGGAGATGATCTTGCGCTGGAAGATCAGGACGAGGATGACAAGCGGCACGGTGACGATCACCGATGCGGCCATGATGTTGCCCCACGGGATCTCGAACTGCGAGTTGCCGGAGAGCAGCGCGATCGCCACCGGCACGGTTCGCTGCTCGTTGCTGGAGGTAAACGTCAGGGCGAACAGGAACTCGTTCCACGCACCGATGAAGGCGAGAAGCCCGGTGGTCGCCAGCGCCGGCCACATCAGCGGCAGGAAGACGCGGCTGATGATGATCCACGGCGTGGCGCCATCGAGGATCGCCGCTTCCTCCAGCTCGATCGGCAGGTCGCGAACGAAGGCGGTGAGCACCCAGACGGTGAACGGCAAGGTGAAGATCATGTAGGACAAGATCAGCGCAAACGGCGAATTGTAGAGGCCGAAGGTGCGGATCAGCTCGAAAAGACCGGCAAGCACCGCCAATTGCGGGAACATCGAGACGGACAGGATGATGAGGAGCAGCGCCGAACGGCCTCTGAAGCGGATGCGCGCCAGCGCATAGGCGGCGGTGACGCCCAGGAACAGCGAAATGACGACGACGGCGCTCGAGATGAACAGCGAGTTCACGAGGTTGCGCAGGAAGGTCCCCTCGGTGAACACGGTTCTGTAATTGCTGAAGGTAATCGTCGTCGGCCAATAGTCGATCTGGAAGAGCGCCGTCCCCGATTTCAGGCTGGTGATGATGGCGTAGTAAAACGGAAACACCGCGACGACGACGATGACGGCGACGAGGAGGTAGAAAGCCGTGCGCTTGACGATCCACATGATCAATAGTCCTTGTCCAGTCTTATCCGGCCGAGCCAAAGAACGAGCATGGTCAGTAGAGCGAGGATAAGGAAGAGAAGCGTCGAGGCGGCGGAACCGTAAGCGAACTTGTCGAACTCAAACAGGCTCTCGCGGGCGAACACCGACATCGACTTGGTATGCATGTTGTTTGGCGTAAGCACGTAGATCAGATCGAAGATGCGCAGGGCATCGAGACCGCGAAAGATCATGGCCACCATCAACGCCGGCCGGATGAGCGGCAAGGTGATCTTCCAGAAAATTCTCCACGCTCCGACGCCGTCGAGCTTGGCGACCTCATAGATTTCCTGTGGAAGCATCTGGAGGCCGGCGAGAATGAGAAGCGCCATGAACGGGGTCGCTTTCCAGATGTCGACAACGAGGACGGCGACCATCGCCGTGTCGGCGCTGGCCGTCCAGGCGATTTTTGTGCTGATCAGGCCGAGCTTGAGCAGGATGTCGTTGATGATGCCGAACTGGTCGTTGAGCATCCACTGCCACATCTTAGCCGACACGATCGTCGGGATCGCCCAAGGGATGAGGATAGCGGCGCGTACGATACCGCGGCCGCGAAACCTGGCGTTGAGCACCAGCGCGACGATCATGCCGAGCACCGTCTCGCAGGTCACCGAAATCACCGCGAAGCGCACCGTGTTCCAGACGGCGCGCCACCAGACCGGATCGGCGAGCAGCCCGTCATAGACGACTCGGCCGCTCGGCATTTGCAGGACGGAGAAATAATTGGCGAAGCCAACCCAGCGGCGGGCTTCCAGGTCGGCGAGCGAGGCATCGGTGAAGCCGAAATAGATCGTGCGCGTCAACGGCCAGCCGGCAACGGCGGCGAGCACGATGAGCATCGGGGCAAGCAGCAGCCATGCCGAGCGCACACGCTGACGCGCCAGCAGCGAGCCTGAGCGCGGCGAGGTCACCACGCGGTGCCCTTGAGCCTGGTCAAGGAGAACTCCAGATCGGCAAGATTGTCGGCGGCCGTGCCTTCGCCGGAAATGGTGTTGTGGACGGCGGTCCAGAACTCGCTCGATGCCTCATTGTACCTGCTCTTGGCCTGGGCCGAGGGACGCGGCACCGCGTTGAGGACGACTTCCTTCCAGCGCGGGATAACCGGCTGCGCGCTGGCGATGTCGGCATCGTCATAGAGTGCCTCGATGGTCGGCAGATATGCCCCCTTCAAGGCGCGGTACTTCTGCATCTGAGGCGAGGCGATCCATTTGACCAGCTCGATCGCTGCATCCGGGTTCTTCGAATATTTGGAAACCGCGAGATTCCAGCCGCCAAGCGTTGCTGCCGGGCGGGCGCCCTCACCCGACCCCGGCGGCAGCGTCGTCACCTCGAACTTGCCTTTGATGGGTGAGCTTTCGCTGTTGCCAAGCGCGTAGGCGTAGGGCCAGTTGCGCATGAAGACGGCGTTGCCGGTCTGCCAGACACCGCGCGACTCTTCTTCCTGGTAGGCCAGAACGCCGGGCGGCGAGATGGTTCCCACCCAGCTCCTCGCCATTTCCAGCGCCGCAACTGCTTGCGGATTGTTGATGGAGATCGTGCCGTCCGGTTCGATAATCTGGCCGCCGCCGTTCGACTTCACCCATTCGAGTGCATCGCAAGTCAGCCCCTCATAGGCGTTGCCCTGGAAAACGAAGCCCCACATGTCCTTGTTGCCGGCCTCGCGCTCCTTGTCCATGACCAGCTTGGCGGTGTCGGCAAGCTCGGCCCAGCTGGCCGGGACCCTGGCGCCGTATTTGTCGAGGAGATCCTTGCGGTAGTAGAGCGCCGGAGCGTCGGTGAATATCGGCAAGGCGACCAGCTTGCCGTCCACGGTCTGCGATTTGATGATCGATGGGAAATGGGCGCCAACGACATCCTTGGTCGCTTCGGTCAGGTCGATGAACTGCCTTGCAAGCTGGGGGGCCCAGATGATGTCTGTTTGATAGACGTCGACGTCGCTGCTTCCGGCGGCGAGCCAGAGCCGGTATTGGCCAAACTGGTCCGTCGCCGAGGGCGGCAGCGGAACGACGCTAACCTTGTTGCCGGTCTTCTTCTCGTATTGATCGAGGATCTCGCGAAGGATTCGCTGGCCGTTGCCGGTGTCGCCGGACACCATGGCGAGGTCGACAGCCCGCGCCGGCCCGGCCGCCAGAACTGCCGCCACGGCAAATGCAGCAAATGCGGGACGAAATTTCATGATGGCGGACCTCCCTTTGGAGCTTCAGGCCGGGCAACAGAAACCACATCGATGCCCGACACCGTCTCCGCACACCGGCAGCTCACAAGACGTGTATTCGCCCACCAGCACTGAACTACAAAGATACGCCTTGGTTCCCAACACGGAGCGTCCGGTGCCACGCGGTAGCCTCCGGCTGGCCCCAACGCCGCCGGGAATTGCCGCTGGCATTGGCGAAGGCGATGGTTCAAGAAGGGATCAACGACAGGCTTTCCTTCATGTCTTCCATCCGCCCGCTGATCCCCCTCCTGATCGCCGCCGGCATCCTGCTCGGCGGCAACGGCCTGCAGAGCACCTTGATTGCGTTGCGTGGTGCGCAGGAGGGTTTTCCCGCTTCCTCAATCGGCCTGATGGGCACGTTCTATTTCGCCGGCTTTTTGCTTGGCTGCCTTGCCGTGACCCGCATCATGAAGTCGGTCGGCCATGTGCGCGCCTTTTCGGCATTGGCGGCGATCGCCTCGGCGGGAACGCTGCTTCTGGTGCTGGTCATCGATCCGGTGATGTGGTGCGCCGTGCGCTTCGCCGGCGGGTTCTGCTTTGCCGGCCTGTTCACCATCATGGAAGCCTGGCTGAATTCCGGCGTCACCAACACCGACCGGGCGCGGGTGCTTGCCATCTACCGGATGGTCGACATCGGCTCGGTGACTGGCGCCCAGTTCCTGATCCCGATCTTTGGCGCCGGCGGCTTTGCCATCTTCGCCATCATGTCGATGATGATCACCGTTTCGCTGGTGCCGGTTTCGCTCGGCGACCGCTCCAATCCGACGCCGCCGGAAGACGTCAAGCTCGATTTGGCGCGCGTCTGGCGGATCTCGCCGCTCGGCTGCTTCGGCTGTATCGCCGTCGGCGTCACCAACAGCGCCTTCCGCACCCTGTCGCCGGTCTATGCCGAGCAGATCGGCATGTCGGTTGCCGACGTCGTCACCTTCGTCAGCGTCGGCATTTTCGGCGGCGCCATCATCCAGTACCCGCTTGGCTATCTCTCCGACCGCTGGGACCGGCGCTCGGTGCTGCTGATGACGACGTGCTGTGCGATGGTGGCGGCACTGGCGCTGGCGTTCGTGGCTGGCGGCAGTCCGTTCCTCAACTTCCTGCTCGTCTTCATCTTCGGCTGCTTCGCCATGCCGCTCTATTCGCTGTCGGCGGCGCATTCCAACGACCGCGCCGACAAGGGCGAGTTCGTGTTGATCAATGCAGCCTTGATGCTGTTTTATTCCTTCGGCGCCATAGGCGGGCCGTTCGCAGCCTCGACGGCGATGCAATTTTTCGGGCCGAGCGCGCTGTTCGTGTTCAGCGCCACCGTCTATGCGATCTTCGTGGCCGTCATCCTTTACCGGATGCAGGCGCGCTCCGCCGTGCCGGCCACCCATCGCAGCCGTTTTACGGCGCTGTTGCGCACGTCGACGGTTTTTGCCCGGTTGGCGAAGCGGAATGCCGATCCCGATGAACCGGCAAAGCCTGGATAGAGGTGCTTGCGCTTGACGAAAGCGCGCGCGGCTGAAATTGAAGGAGACCCTAGTCCCTTGCCAAAAGCGATTTGATGCACGTCATCACCACCCAGAAAGAACTCGAGACCGCTATTGCCGCTTTCGAAAAGGCGGAATTCGTCACCGTCGATACCGAATTTATTCGCGAAACGACCTTCTGGCCGATCCTGTGCCTGATCCAGATGGCAGCGCCCGGGGTGACGGCGCTGATCGATCCGCTGTCGCCCGACATCGACCTGAAACCGTTCTTCAGGCTGATGGCTAACGAGGCGATCGTCAAAGTCTTTCATGCGGCGCGGCAGGACATCGAAATCATCGTGCATCTCGGCGATCTGGTGCCGCATCCGGTGTTCGACACACAGGTCGCGGCGATGGTCTGCGGCTTCGGCGACAGCGTTTCCTACGACCAGCTGGTGCAGCGCATCACCGGCGCGCGGCTCGACAAGTCCTCGCGCTTCACCGACTGGCGCCACCGTCCGCTGTCCGAAAAGCAGCTCGACTATGCGCTCGCCGACGTCACCCACCTGATCGAGGTCTACAAGCATCTCAGCGCCGAGCTGGTGCGGGAAAACCGCGCCCACTGGCTGAACGAGGAAATGGACGTGCTGACCTCGCGCGAGACCTACGATCCGCATCCAGAGGATGCCTGGAAGCGGCTCAAGATGCGGCTGCGCAAGCCGCAGGAACTGGCGATCGTGCAGGCGGTGGCCGCCTGGCGCGAACGCGAAGCGCGCGAGCGCGACGTGCCGCGCGGCCGGGTGCTCAAGGACGATGCGATCTACGAAGTGGCGCAGCAGGCGCCGCGCGACGCTGCGGCGCTGAGCAAGCTGCGTACCACGCCGAAGGGCTGGGAGCGCTCGTCGACGGCGACTGCACTGCTTGGCGCGGTAAACGCTGCCCTTGCCCTGCCCAGGGAAGAGATGCCGAAGCTGCCGAAGAGCTTCCAGCCGCCGGAGGGGTCAAGCGCGGCTGCGGAGTTGCTGAAGGTGCTGTTGCGGATCGTTGCCGAAAAGGAGGGCGTCGCATCCAAGGTACTCGCCTCCAGTGACGACATCGACCGCATCGCTGCCGAGGGCGAGGAAGCCGACGTGCCGGCATTGCAAGGCTGGCGGCGCGCCGTCTTTGGCGAAGCCGCGCTCAAGCTGGTGCGCGGCGAACTCGCCATCAGGTTCGACAAGCGCAAGATCGCGGTGTTCGATTTGTAGCCTTGAGCTTGCTCAAACCAAGCCGAGCAGATGCAGCGCTAGCCATATCCAGCCAAGTGCAAGAACGACCGCGCCCAGGTAGAATGCCCTGCTGCGCAGGATTATCCGATTGCTGGTCAAGTGGACCGATGCGTGAAGATAGCGGGAGACGACAAAGATCCACATCAGTGCCAAAGTCAGATAATTGACGCCATTGGTCACGTGCAGCGTCAAGCATAAGACGTAGAAAAGCACCGGCAGTTCGAACTGGTTGCTCAGATTGTTGGCGACGGTGATACTGGACCCAGGCTCCGTCGAGCGCGTCTTGAACTGGCCGGTCTTGGCTTCGCCCGATCTGACCGCGCCATGGCGGCGCCGGCCCATTACGACATAGACGATATAGACCAGCAGCACCTGCGCCAGCATCGGCCAGAAGATCGCGGTCTGGTTCAAGACGCCCCCTGTCGTTGTCACCCAGCCTTCAAGGCCGTTTCTGAGCCATCAGAATGAAAGCCGCAATGACGGTCACCGGTATCGCCAGCAGGGCGAATTTGGTGACGATCAGCGCCGAGGCGAAGGATAGCGAATCCGGATTGGCCGACAGGAAATCGGACAAAAGACGAGCCACGGCGATGTTCTGGGCATAGTCGGTAAGCAGGTATGGCAGCACCAGCACAACCGCGAATATCGACTGGGTTTGCGCAGGCAGTGCACGGAAGTTCTTCAGCCGCCGGCCCGTGGCCAGGATCAGGCTTACCATCGTCAGCGACAGCAGCGCCGGAAACAGCAGGTCGAAGGTCAGGTAATGCCAGACGAGGATAATCTCGCTGCCGCGCCGGCCGAGGGCCGTCAGCCAGGCCATGCCCTCATCCGGGGTGAAACCGGCATAGCGCATGTCGAGCGACGGCAGACCGCCGCTCAATTGGCGAAAATAGAGGAACTCCATCGCCGTCATGATGATGAAAACCGCCACGGCGGCGACACAGAGTGCGGCCGCGTGGCGCGACAGCCGCAGGATCATTGCCGCCAGATTGCGCCAAGACGCATGACGGTCAGGCTCCGCCAGGATAATTCGGGCTTTCGCGGGTAATCGTGACGTCATGGGCGTGGCTTTCACGAAGTCCGGCATTGGATATCCGCACAAAAGTGGCGCGCTCGCGGAAATCGGCAAGGTCGCGGCCACCGACATAACCCATAGCGGCTTTCAGGCCGCCTGCAAGCTGGTGCAGCACGCCAGACACAGGTCCTTTGTATGGGACCTGCCCTTCGATGCCTTCCGGGACCAGTTTCAGCGTGTCGCGCACCTCGGCCTGGAAGTAACGATCGGCGGAGCCGCGTGCCATCGCGCCGACCGAGCCCATGCCGCGATAGGCTTTGAAGGAGCGGCCCTGGTGCAGATAGACCTCGCCCGGGCTCTCGTCGGTGCCGGCCAGCAGCGAGCCGATCATCGCCGCGCTGGCGCCGGCGGCCAGTGCCTTGGCGAGATCGCCCGAATATTTGATGCCGCCATCGGCAATGACCGACACGCCCGATTTCTGCGCCGTCTCGACCGCCGACATGATTGCCGAGAGCTGCGGCACGCCGACGCCGGCGACGATGCGGGTGGTGCAGATGGAGCCTGGTCCGATGCCGACCTTGACCGCGTCGGCGCCGGCATCGATCAGGGCCAAGGTGCCTTCCGCGGTGGCGACGTTGCCGGCCAGGATGCGAACCGAGTTGGACAGCTTCTTGGCCCGCGTCACCGCATCCAGAACGCGCTGCGAATGACCGTGCGCGGTGTCGATCACCAGAAGGTCGACGCCGGCGTCGATGAGGCGCTCGGCCCGTTCGAAACCGTCATCGCCGACGCTGGTGGCGGCGGCGGCGCGCAAGCGTCCCTGCGCATCCTTGGTGGCGTGCGGATTGAGCTGCGACTTCTCGATGTCCTTGACCGTGATAAGCCCGACGCAATTGCCGTCCCGGTCGACCACGACCAGCTTCTCGATGCGGTGCTGGTGGAGCAGCCGCTTGGCCTCGTCCTGATCGACGTTCTCCTTGACCGTGATCAGGTTCTCGCGGGTCATCAGTTCATAGACCTTTTGCGCCGGATCGGAGGCGAAGCGCACGTCGCGGTTGGTCAGGATGCCGACCAGCCGGCCGACCGTGTGACCGCCGGTGCCGCCGTTCTCGACCACCGGAATGCCTGAGATGCTGTAGGTGCGCATCAGACCCAGCGCATCGGCAAGCGTCGCCTCGGGACCGATGGTGACGGGGTTGACCACCATGCCGGATTCGAATTTCTTCACCTGCCGCACCTGCTCGGCCTGTTCGGCCGGCGAGAAATTGCGGTGGATGACACCGATGCCGCCGGCCTGGGCCATGGCGATGGCGAGCCGCGCCTCGGTAACCGTGTCCATGGCGGCCGACAGGATCGGCACGTTGAGTTCGATGTCGCCGGCGATGCGGGTGCGGATGTCGGTCTCGCCGGGCATGACCTCGGAATGACCCGGCTGCAGCAGCACGTCGTCAAAGGTCAGCGCCAGTGCGCCGGTGGACGTCTCGATGATTTTTGCCATTGCCAGCCCTCGGAATGCAGTAAAGGCGCTCGCCCTGATGGACAGCGCCGACTCGTCTTCTTCCCTTTCAGGATTGGCGCTGGCTCGTAACACGTCCCGTCGCCGTTGAAAAGCCGATGGTTGTGTAGTGGCAAAGCTGCATTTGCCGCAGGTGCTGCAAGACTTGCGGTCGCACAAACGTGACAGCAAATTAATGCGACATCCGGGCCAAGCCATGATAACCGCCCTACCTGTCGGTTTGGCCCCCCAAGGCCGGCAGGCAATCGCGACGCACATTTCAAGGCCGGATCCATCGTGAACCGCACCATTCCGCTTATCCTGGCGGTCGCTCTATTCATGGAAAACATGGATTCGACCGTCATTGCGACATCGTTGCCGGCTATCGCCATCGACATCCACACCAACCCGATCGCGCTCAAGCTCGCGCTGACCGCCTATCTGGTTTCGCTGGCGATCTTCATTCCGATCAGCGGCTGGATGGCCGACCGCTTTGGGGCCAAGAATGTCTTCCGTGCCGCGATCGCCGTGTTCATCGTCGGTTCGGTCGCGTGCGCCATGTCCAATTCGCTGCCGGCTTTCGTGGTCTCACGCTTCCTGCAAGGCATTGGCGGCGCCATGATGACGCCGGTTGGGCGCCTGGTGCTGGTACGCGCAACGCCGAAAAGCGAACTTGTCGCCGCCATGTCATGGCTGACCGTTCCGGCTCTGGTCGGCCCGCTGGTCGGCCCGCCGGTCGGCGGCTTCATCACGACCTATTTTTCCTGGCACTGGATTTTTCTGATCAATGTGCCGATCGGCCTGATCGGCATCTGGCTGGCCACGCGTTTCCTGCCAAAGACCGACCCTGCCGAGACACCGCCGCTCGATTTCACCGGCTTCGTGCTGAGCGGGCTGGCGGCATCGGGCATCGTGTTCGGCCTCTCGGTGGTCAGCCTGCCGGCTCTGCCGCCCGCTGCCGGCTTTTTCACCGTTGCCGTCGGGCTGGCTTCGGCGGTGCTTTACCTGCTGCACGCGCGCCGCGCCAAGAATCCGCTGCTGGCGCTCGAGCTGTTTCGCAATCGGGTGTTCCGCTCGTCGGTGCTCGGCGGCGGACTGTTCCGCATCGGCATCGGTGCCGTACCTTTCCTGTTGCCGCTGATGTTCCAGATCGGTTTCGGGCTGACGCCGTTCCAGTCCGGTATGATCACCTTCGTCTCGGCAATCGGCGCCATAGGCATGAAATTCGTCACCGCGCTGATCTTCAGGGTCGCCGGCTTCCGCCGTGTGCTGATTTCAGGCTCGCTCATCGCTGCCGCGTCCATCGCCATCAACGGCCTGTTCACACCCGACACGTCCTATGGGCTGATCCTCGCCATGCTGCTCGCCGGGGGCTTCATCCGCTCGATGTTCTTCACCGGCATCAATGCGCTTGCCTACGCCGAGATTTCGGCCGCCGACACCAGCAAGGCGACGCCGATCACGGCGGTGTTCCAGCAGTTGGCGATCGCGCTCGGCGTCGCGCTGGCCGGCGGTATCCTGGAAGTGTCGACCAAAATCCATGGCGGCCCGTTGACGCTGAGCGACTTCCACACCGCCTTCTTCATCGTGGCGGCGGTGTCGGCGGCGGCCTCGCTGTCGTTCATGCGGCTGGCGCCGGACGCCGGCAATGCGTGTCGGGACATGGCAGGTTGACGCCGCCGAAGACGCTGGAGCCGGTGAGCCCGCCGGGGAGTTGAGGACCCTTCCCTTCTCCCCTTGTGGGAGAAGGTGGATCGGCGCGCAGCGCCGAGACGGTTGAGGGGTGTTGGAAGAAATGAGGCGATGATAACTGCAAGCGTGTTGCCAAGCTGGAACACCCCTCATCCGACCTCGCTTCGCGAGGCCACCTTCTCCCACAAGGGGAGAAGGAAAGCGCGCTAGCCCTTAAAATCCTTCGCCAGCAGATATAGCTCCACCGATTCGTCGCGCGAGGCCGGCGGCTTGACGTGATGGACCGAGCGGAAATTCCGCTTCAGCCTTGCCAGCAATTCGTTCTCGGCGCCGCCCTGAAACGTCTTGGCGAGGAAATGCCCGCCCGGCTTCAATACCGACAGCGCGAAATCGGCCGCCACCTCGCACAGATGCATGGTGCGGATGTGGTCGGTCCGCTTGTGGCCGGTGGTCGGTGCGGCCATGTCGGAAAGCACGATATCCGGCGGCCCGCCCAGCGTCTCGGCCAGCTTCTGCGGCGCCTGCGGATCGAGGAAATCCATCAGCAGCACCGGCGCGCCCGGCACCGCGTCCATCTCGAGATAGTCGATGCCGACGACGTTCGGGTGTTCCGCGGCAGATTTGGTACGTGCGGCGGCGACCTGGCACCAGCCACCGGGTGCCGCGCCAAGGTCGATCACCTTCATGCCGGGCTTGAGCAAATGGTGCTTGTCGTCGATCTCGATCAGCTTATAGGCCGCGCGCGAGCGATAACCGTCGGCCTTCGAACGCTGGACATAAGGATCGTTGATGTGGCGCTGCAGCCAGCGGCGCGACGATTCCTTCAGCCCGCTTTTCTTCTTGATCTTCGTCTTCAGCACGCGAATGCCGGCGGAGCTCGGTCTTTCCGGTTTCTTGGTCATTGCTTGATTGCCTGTTTGAGCATGATCTTGTCCGAAAACCGGCAGCCACTTTTCGGGATCATGCTCTGCCCCGCCCACTGTTGCGCCAGACGCCGTCGTCGGCCATCAATTCGCTCAATATGCCCTCGCGCAGGCCGCGGTCGGCGACACGCAGCCGCTCCGACGGCCAGACGGCACGGATCGCCTCCAATATGGCGCAGCCGGCCAGAACCAAGTCGGCGCGGTCGGCGCCGATGCAAGGGTTGGCGACGCGCTGCTGGAAATCCCAGCCGACCAGCTTTTCGACCATGCGATCAACGCTGTGGCGATCCATCCACAGCCCGTCGACGCGGCGGCGGTCGTAGCGTTCGAGATCGAGGTGGACGCCGGCCAGCGTCGTCACCGTGCCCGAGGTGCCGAGCAAATGGAATTTCGGGCTGGACAGGAGGTGGCTCAGCCGGTCGCGCCCGTCGAAGGCACGCAGCCGCATTGCGACATCCTCGACCATGGCGCCAAAGATCTCGCGCGTTACCGTGCGGCCGCCAAAACGCTCGGCCAGCGAGACGACGCCGACCGGCAGCGAGGTCCACGAGACGATATGGTTGGCAAGCCTCGGCGAGCGCTGGCCGGTGAGGTCGATCAGCGCGATTTCGGACGAGCCGCCGCCGATGTCGAACAGCACGACCCCTTGCGTGTCGCGCTCGACCAGCGAGCCGCAGCCCGACACCGCCAGCCGCGCCTCGGTCTGGCGGTCGATGATCTCGAGCTTCAGGCCGGCCTCGCGCTCGACGCGCTCGAGGAACTCGACGCCGTTGGCGGCGGTGCGACAGGCCTCGGTGGCGATCAGCCTGGCCTTCCTGACCTTGCGGTTGCGCAATTTGTCACCGCAGATCTTCAGCGCTTCGACCGCGCGGTCCATTGCGGCGTCGCCGAGCCGGCCATTGGCGGTAAGGCCCTCGCCCAGCCTGACGATGCGCGAGAACGCATCGATGACGCGGAACTGGCCATGACGCGTCGGCACCGCGACCAGCAGGCGGCAATTGTTGGTACCGAGGTCGAGTGCGGCAAATACCGGCAATTCCTGCAGCGGTGGCGGCGTGCGGGCACCTTGCCCCGGCCTTGGCGAGGCTGGAGGCAATTGCGCGATCGAAGCCGATTGCGCGATCGAAGATGGGGGCGCGATCAAAGCCGCTGGCTGGGGCTGGCGAGCGGCCGGGGCCTCGCCGGCGGTGGAAGTGCCTGTTGCCACCGGACGAGTCTCGTCGCGTGCGAAAACCTTGCGCCCGCGCCGGCGCTTGCGCCGCTTCTTGGGTTTGCCGTTCTGATGCGGGCCGTTCTGACCCTTGTGATCGTGGGACGTGTCGCCAGCCTGTCCATTGCCGGACCGGGGCTGCACCTGACGGCCGTAGCGTCCGGTGGATGGGCTTGCCTGGCCGGACGGCGTCGGCGAACCCCTGGACACGCCCACTTCCGGCGCGCCAGCGCCGGCGTCGTGGTCTTCCACTGTCGTTCCTTCCGGCGCCGCGCGAACCGAGACCGGACGCAGCAGGCGCTTTTACATGTTCAAGTTGCGGCCAGACTATCAGCGCCGGGCCGGATCACCAAGAGTGCTCGCGGCGAATTTTGCCGGCGGCGTGAAGGCGGCGACGTCGGTGACCCCTTCTCCCCTTGTGGGAGAAGGTGGCCGAGCGAAGCTCGGTCGGATGAGGGGTGCTGGACGGATCGCGGCGTCGAAGATGTAAGCCGTTCAGATCACTCGATTTTTTCGAGCCGAGTTTCTTCCGACACCCCTCATCCGGCTCGGCGCTGCGCGCCGATCCACCTTCTCCCACAAGGGGAGAAGGAAAGGCGCGAGCGCCGCGACGCGCGTTCCCGGTTGAATAGCCGGCTTCAATGAGGCATTTCTGAAATGAATCATTCGGGACCGCGGGCGGTTTTCCTGCTGCGAACCGGAAAACGGGTACGGGCTGCAACGCATGATCGTCAGGCCATGAACTGGAGGCGCTATTTCTGGCCCGTCATCGGCATCGCCGCGGTGGTGTTCTCGCTGTGGCTGCTGCTGCACGAATTGCGCGGCATCTCGCTCGACGACGTCTGGGCCGGCATAGTCGCCATCCCGGCGCGCGGCTGGGTGCTGGCGGCGCTGAGCTCGGTCATCGCCTATGCCTCGCTCGCCGGCTACGACCACATCGCGCTGCTGCACATCGGCAAAAAAGTTTCGTGGCTGTTCGTCACCTTCTGCTCGTTCACCACCTACGCGCTGTCGCACAATATCGGCGGCTCGGTGTTTTCCGGTGCGGTGGTCCGCTACCGCGCCTACGGCACCAAGGGCCTGACCGGGCAGGATGTCGGCGTTCTGGTGGCGATCTGCTGGATCACCTTCGTGCTGTCGACGCTGTTCGTCTCAAGCATCGTCCTGCTGCTCGAGCCCGAGGTGATCGACCGGTTTTCCGGCACGCCGCATCACAAGCTGTCGCAAGCCGCCGGGCTCGCCATGCTGCTCGTGGTGGCGGCCTATGTGTTCGGCAGCTGGCTGCATCTGAGGCCGCTGAGGATCGGCAGCTTTCAGCTGCACTACCCGGCGCTGCCGATCGTCGCGCGGCAATTGCTGGTCGGCCCGATCGAGCTGCTGGCGGCGGCGGCGATCATCTTCTTCGCCCTGCCCGCCGCCGGCAATCCCGGCTATTTCGTCGTGCTCGGCGTTTTCCTGGTGTCGTTCTCGATCGCGCAGATCTCGCATGCGCCGGGCGGGCTCGGCGTCTTCGAGGTGGTGTTCCTCGCCGGCTTGTCACATATGGACCAGGTCGGCGTGCTGGCGGCACTGCTGGTATTTCGGCTGTTCTACCTGATCATCCCGCTGCTGATCGCGCTCGGCGTGGTGCTCTATTTCGAGCGCTCGCAATTCAGCCGGAGTGAGAGTTGAAGCGCCGGAAGCCAGCAATTGAACCCAGACACAGGGTTGACTATTTTCCGGCGGCGGCTACAAGGCACGCGCGGCGACATCGTCGCCCTGCCGCGCGGTTTTCAACAGCCACGCCTGCTGGGGAATAGGTTAACGGTAGACCCACGGACTCTGACTCCGTTAGTCCTGGTTCGAATCCAGGTTCCCCAGCCAGTTCCCTTCGATCCAATCCGAGATTTCAAAGGCTCAGCGCGTTTGTGAAACTGTGCGGGGCGGCCACCCCATCACAGGTGCGCCGCGTATTTAGCTCTGCGGTACCTAAAACGGGATTGCCGATTGCTGGATATCGAAGCTGATTCTATTCGCGAGCCGAAGCTCTTACGAGATTTCGATCGGTAATTTCTCTCTCCCGTTCGATCGAGTTCAACCGATCTTCCCGCCATTTTTCCAATCGCTTATCGTTTTCCTGAAGCAATTTGCGGTTGGCTTGTTCGATCGCATCCTGGGACTTCCTTTCGGGGTTCATTCCAGCCATTGTCGCCTCCTAGCTTCTGGCTAGAGGATAACACACATCTGGGGGGATGGTTCGGTGGGAGCAGTCATTAAGCAAATTAAATTCCCGGAACTCTTCATTGGGTTCGTTGCACCGATGGGCGCCGAGATCGCGCAATCGCTGCTGGATTTTCGAAGTCACTTCGAACGCCGCGGCTATCACGTTGTCGAAGTCAAAGTGACTGACGTGTTTTCGGTCTTCCAGAAATACGTGAAGCCGAACAAACCACTACGGAAAACGCCGCTTTATGAACGGTACGAGACCCACATCTCTTATGGAGACCAATTGCGGGAGCGGTTTTCGGACAATGCCTTTTTGGCGTCAGCGACCGTAATGCGCGTGATCAAAAAGCGCCTTCGCCTTCCTCATCGAGGAGGCGCCGAGGAATTCAGCAGGGTTGTCTATCTGCTTCATCAGTTCAAACGAAAGGAAGAGATTGATCTATTGAGGTCGGTTTACGGCGATCTCTTCTATCAAGTGTCTATCTATTCTCGCAGAGGAGCGCGAGTGGATTATTTGTCGAGACGCTTCGCCAGTGATGACAACACGGCAGGTCCTCACCGTTTCCGAGACAAAGCGGAGGCGTTGACCCAAGCCGACGAACACGAACTGGGGCACGCTCACGGCCAACGAGTGTCCAAGATTTTTCATGACGCGGATTTCATCATCAATAATGATGCGGAACAGTCCGTTCAAAAACAGATTGATCGATTTTGTGAGCTGCTTTTCGGTTCGAATTCCATCTCCCCTACCCGCATGGAATATGGAATGTTTTTGGCCAAGGCTGCTGCGCTTCGAACTCTTGATTTATCACGTCAGGTTGGAGCCGCCGTGTTTTCACCAACCGGCGAAATACTTGCATTGGGGTCCAATGAGGTTCCCAAGGCAACAGGAGGAACTTATTGGCATGATGAGAATCACGATGATCGGGAGTACGTGAGAGAGCATGACTCGAACGATCAACGCAAAAGAGAGATTTTGTCCGAATTAGTCAAAATCATCGATCCTGAGCGTAGCGTAAACGACGTCCTTGAGAACGCCAAAGTTCTCGATTCTCAATTTATGGATGCCCTGGAATACGGCCGCATCATTCACGCCGAAATGTCCGCCATAGCCGATGCAGCTCGGCTGGGCCACGCAGTACGAGACAGCACCTTATACTGTACTACGTTTCCCTGCCACATGTGCGCAAAACACATAGTAGCAGCAGGCATCAGCAAAGTGATATTTTTGGAGCCATATCCGAAAAGCCTTGCGTCAGATCTTCACTCCGATTCATTACAGGTCGAGAGCAGTGACAGGGGTCGCTACCAAGGCTATCCTGCGGTGCAGTTTCAACACTTTTATGGAGTGTCTCCTAGGCGATACCGAGAGCTTTTCGAGCGCACTAAGCGAAAAAAGGGCGATGGCAAGTTTGAACCCTATAAAGACGGTGTTGCGGCGCCAGTCTGCGACGTAAAATTCCCTTTCTACACTCAGCTGGAAAACTTCGTTGCCGACGCGATGCTTCAAGCCTTCAAATCGGCAACCAACAAGTCCGAGTTGCTAGAAGAGGCGTCCAACACCTGATGGGGCATGTAAGGAAGGCATGAGCGACCTCGCTTGAAGCGGCGCAGAAAATGTGAACTACGGTGACAGTGCACTTTTTACCATGTCGCCCCCTCCGCATAGTGCTCACCTTGCTCGCTTTCCCGGTCTGCCGCATCGCCGGGCAAATCGGCGAGCCGTGAAACCCGGAAACGAGGCAGGCGGCGAAAGAAAATTGTGCGCTGCCACCATAATCCTATACCCGATCGTCGGTGCGAAAAGGTCAAACTGTTCGACGTGTCACGACGTGCAAATATCAAGGAAGCATCCTAGAGTCGTGGCGACTGATTCGGGAATCTGAACAAGATGCCATTTGATCTATCGTTACCTTTGCTGACCGGGCAACCCTTGAACTTCACAGTCGATGTCGGACAAGTTCTTTTCGTACTGGGCGCGAACGGGACCGGGAAATCCAGTCTGCTGCAGCGCTTCTACTCCAACCATCGGGCGATGGGTCGCAGGATTTCCGCTCATCGCCAGACTTGGTTCGAGTCAAATGCGATCACACTGTCTGCCCATAGTAAGAAGAGCACCGAAACCAGCATGCTCAACGCAGATGCGCACCCTCAGTCACGGTGGAAGGATGACTACTCGTCCGCTCGGGCTAGTGTGGCCATATATGATCTGGTGGACGCACAAAACATTCGGGCACGATCAATTGCCGATGCCGTCGACGGTAAGGACACGGACCTTGCGTTAGAGTTGGCCAAGAAAGATGCTCCAATAAAAGTCATCAACGAACTGCTCAGACTTTCCAATATCCCGGTGGAGATATCCATTCACGAATCCGAGCAAGTGATGGCATCGCGAAATAATGGAGCCAAGTACAGTATAGCCGAGTTGTCGGACGGAGAGCGGAATGCCCTTCTAATCGCGGCAAATGTCCTTACTTGCAAGCCTGGATCGATTCTGCTCATTGATGAACCCGAGCGGCATCTTCACCGTTCCATCATATCGCCCTTGCTCACGCTTTTGTTCTCGAAGCGAGCTGACTGCGCGTTCGTCATCTCCACGCACGATGTGATGCTGCCTCTGGATAATCCAGAGGCGAGAACACTTCTGATCCGAGGTTGCACCTATCAGAACTCGAATGTGTCGAACTGGGATGCTGATCTGATGGGCGCAAGCGCTGAGATTGATGACCAGCTGAAGCAGGATGTTCTTGGCAGCCGCCGCAAGTTGCTCTTCGTTGAGGGGACCGAAAGCAGCTTGGACAAGCCCCTCTATAGCCTGCTGTTCCCACAGGTATCGGTGATCCCGAAGTCGAGCTGTCGTGATGTCGAACACGCCGTATCGAGCATCCGTGACGCGCACGATCTGCACTGGTTGCGGGCGTTTGGCATCGTGGACAATGATCGTCGGCCGCAATGCGTGATTGCTGAACTGAAGGGGAAGAGCGTCTACGCTGTACCGGTCTATGCAGTCGAGTCCATCTACTATCACGCCGAAGTGCTGGAGCGACTGGCGACTCGCCAACACCACATGACGAGTGCAGACGCGAGTCAGTTGCTTGAACAGGCCAAGGCTGCAGCCATCGACTCTGTTCGACCGCACATCCAACGCCTTTCAGAGCGGGTAGTTGAAGCCTCGATCCGGCAATCACTAATGAGCAGGCTCCCAAAGCGATCCGATATCGCTCAGGCGCAGCCGATCGCCATCACGATCGACGTACCAGCAATTGTTGCCGAAGAGGTCGTGAGATTGACGCAAGCGTGCGATGACGGAGACGTCGGTGCGATCGTCGCGAGATATCCCGCTCGTGAGACACCGGCGTTGGACCGGATTGCAACAAGCCTCGGTTTCCAGGGAAAGGCACAGTACGAGAGCGCAGTCCGGAAGTTGCTAATGGACGATGCCGAGGCTTTGTCAACACTTCGGAATTTGTTCAGTACACTTAAGGCCGACATCGACGCCGAGTGATTGAACTGCTGGGGTGATGGATTACGGTGGATGAATTAGGATGAATTACGGTGACAGTGCAACTTTTACCGTGTCGCCTCCGCCGCATGGTGCACCCCCCGGTCTGCCGCATCCCCAGCACCTCGCGTGCGAGCCAAAGTATTTTCACGTCCGAAGACTATGTGTTCCACAAGAACTCATCGACTATTGCCCCGTCGCCGATGTCGCGCTGTTCGATGCACCCATGGGCCGAGAGCATCGCCGTGCAAATCGGCAAAGCCGTGAACCCGGAAACCAGACAGGCGGCGAAAATAGTGCACTGTCCCCGTAATCGCAAAGCAGGCCGCCGGTTCAGCGAAGGAGAACTCCTCTTTATCGGCTTGCAATGATTGCAATCGTGCAATCACGAGGCAAATGGCCTCTGTCACTAGTATCCTGGGCGCCCTGTCCCAACATAACTTGGTCTGTTCCGACCGCATTGATAAAGCACGTCTCCGTTGCATACTTTGCGTTAGGCGTAATGTACGACAACAAAGGCATGACTTTCAGGCCGCCAGGGTTGGGGAATGATAGTTTTCCGGTACTTGGGTCGTAAGTTGCGCCTTCACTGATCCACTGAACTACACTAGCTCTGATAACTGCTGATGCGATAACATAGTTCGAAAGCTTGGATTTAGCATCTTGTTCGGCAGCACCAATCGACGAGACTACGGATTTGATATCGGCGAACTGCTGCTCAAGCGTAGGAGAAAAACGTCGAGGAATTTGGGCATAAATCGGCCCCGCAGTAGTCGATATCGTCAAGCTTCCAGCAGCAACATCACGAGAGGAATTAAGGTCGGCGGCGTCTTTAGACGAACAAATTAACGCGCGCGATCTTGTATCAAGTACAATTGTACCATCTTTTGCCGCCGTAAGCGCATCGTATAGTTCACCTTGACATTTTATATTACCATTTAAGAACATCTCGCTTATATTTATCCCTGATGGGCCGTCGTATGTCATTGATATGGCTACAGAGCGCGTATCTACATCCGTGTGGATAGAGTAATGTAGCCCTTTAGAATTTAACCTAAAGCATTCTAGCGAAGCTTGTATAATCGTCGGGTCAACTACAGATTGATATACGTTGTTTGTGGAGGATAAATCTGACTCTGAAAATTTATTGTCGCACATTGCCTTAGCCACGGCGCTCGCTTGATCAAATCCAACTCCCACACCAGCGTACTGGACGCTGATACCAGTGGATGATACGTCACTTTGATTACTGCATAGGCTCGAAGTGGAAATCTGGCTTCCAGTTTTGTTATCAATTACAACAAGTTTGTTTCGTATATCTTGCTGAAAATAGAAGGCGCAGGGGTTTTCTTGAGCATGCGCAACTGGTACGCCTAGAACAAAAATTGAGCATATAACTGCGAGTTTCATAATCGCTCCCTGTCTCTATTTAAGTTTCTGGCCACATTTTACGGCTCCGGCACCGAGCGTCAGACTTTGACCACTAGGTGTACAATCTGCTGAACGCCGATCCTCAAGCAGGAAGCATAGCGTCCAAAAACCGCCTCTGCGCCCCCCGCCTCACCAGCAACGAATGCCCAATCCCAAGTATCTTCCGCACACTCGCCAGTGCCGCCTCGTTCACCTCGATATAGGCGACGATGTACCATTCGCCGTTTTCTTCCCTGGCCATACCCATCGGCTCGGCGCGCCATTTCAGCGCCCCGTGGTGCGGCATGAAGTACGTCTCCTGGACGCCGCCGACGGCGCTGAGTCCCTCGTCGAGAGCGTATTCCATCACCGCGCAGCACAGTTGGGTGAGCGTGCCCCGCAACCCGGTCGAGCGTTTATCGGGAACGACGAATGTGCGGGTCCATTCGGCCCAATCGGGACGTCTTGGGACGCCCGATTTTTCGCACATGTGAGAAAAAACCTCCGAGACCATGTGCGGCTCGCTCGTTGGGATCAATCGAGCCGAGGTCACTACGCGATCGTCTTCAATGCCCAGCAGGTATGTCGCCGCGTCTGTATCGAATTGATCCAGCTCGCGACCATCCGGGCTCGGAGGGCGCCAGCGTTTTTGATGCACGAAGAAATCGTGCCGTCGGCGCAGAAATTCGTCGAATTCGTTTTCGTAGAGATGCTTGTTATGCGCGTTGACTACGTGGGCCGTTATCATGGCGCGATCCCCCGATCGTTCTCAACGGGATACTCGCAGTCGCGCTAATATACGTCACCTGTCCGATGGGACAGTTGACGCGTTTAGGGGTGGATCAGGCGCCGGCGCACTGCCTCGACGACCGCCTGAGTGGTCGTGGCGACGCCAAACGCTTCCCTGGCTCGTGTGGAGTGCCATTTGACGGTGCGCTCGGTCAGACCAAGGATCTGGGATGTTTCCGACGAAGTCTTGCCGGCCGCGGCCCAGAGCAGCACCTCTTTCTCGCGGTCGGTCAGCACGCCTTCATCCTCATCATTGTCATTCGCCAACGCCTGGATCGACATGCCGGCATAAACCGCCATCGTCACCAGTTGCACTTGATGGCGAGGCGAGAGGGTGCAAGACTTCGCGGAAGAGGCAAACGACAGCACGGATTGCCAATGGTGAATGCTGAGCATCGGCACAGCGAAGCCGCTACAGATGCCGAATTCCGTCGCCTCGCCGGCGACGCGTCGTGAACCTTCCGTATCCGACCACTTTGCCGGTACTTCGGACCAAAGGAACGGCTTCAGGGTCTTTGCCGAGTAAATGCAAACACCATCAACCGCGGCATGCTCGGCTTCGACATAGCGTTCGAACCAGCCGGCCGGCCAGCCATTCAGTTCAACCATCGGTGCAAGTTTCTGGCCACTGAGCGGCACACCGCTCAGTATAAGGTGCTCGAAGCCGAGATTCCTCACGGTATCGAGAAGGTCGCTCAGCAGCGGCCCGGTGGCTGTGTGTTTCCTGCAGCGTTCGACAAAGTCGAACACGTCTGAATCGATCATCACAGAGACCCCGTCTCCACGCCCGAAAACAAAGTTTAACTCAAATTAGCAACTTCGAATACTCCCAATAAGTGTGTCCGCCACGCAGGACGTGTGGACCAAAATCAGCTAAATCAGCCGGGTTGCGATCAGCAACACAGGACCCCAAGCATGACGCCGCATTGCCGAAACGAAACGAGTCGTTCCGGGCCGGCGAGACCGCGTTGCTCTTGGTCGACATGCAGCGCGTCTGGCTGGAGCCCGGCGCCGATCCGGCGCATCGGGAGCGTGACCACTATTTCTACCGGCGGACGGCGTCGCAAACGATCCCCAACCAGGAGCGCCTGCTGGCGGCGGCGCAGGCCAACGGCGTCGAGGTGATCCACACCATCATCCAGAGCCTGACCGAAGCTGGGCGCGATCGTTCGCTCGACCACAAGCTGACGCCGATCCATATCGCGGCGAGCCGGCCGGAGGGCCTGCCGGTGCCGTCGCTGGCGCCGGTCGGCGACGAGATCATGCTGCCGAAGACATCGTCGGGCGTCTTCAACTCGACCAACATCGACTATGTCCTGAAAAACCTCGGCGTGCGTTACCTGATCGTCGCCGGCATCATGACCAACCAGTGCGTCGACATGCGATCATAGAAAGCATTGTCGATACGAAGGCGGTCTTCGAGTCGCTTGTACCGCGTCTGACACCGCAGGATAGCCTGTTCATGGAGCGGACATCGCCGCGCCTATGCGGCTTGCTCACTCTAGCGTCGGGGCGGTCCGCTACGAAGCCCACGGGCAGACCTTAGCCTCCCGTGCTGAGCATTTCGATGATTGTTAAATCCAAAGAATCACCACAGGACGGTGGCCGTCGAGCGAGTTTTCAGCAGCCCATTTCCGAAGCTATTAATGTGCAACTTGGGAAGCTGCCGACATCAATTCCTCGGGATTCAGCGCTCTGAAGGTGTTGAGGCCATCCTCCAGAACTTCAGTGAAGTTCCAGCGTACGATGCCCGTCCGGTCGATTAGGAACTGACCGACAAGCTGCGCCTGGCTGGAAGCCATCGCCTGCTGGTCGGCTTCCGTAATCTCATATCCTTCCTTCTTGTTAAGAAATTCATTCATTGCCATGACGTCCATAGGCTCGGGCAACTCGCCCGGAAGATGGAACGGTATCGCCATGACCGTGTCCATCCCGACCTCGCGCAAGCCGAAAGCACGGTGCGAGGCGCGCTCCGGGTCGGATGCGGCGAGAAGATCGGGTGCCGGGTGGTAACGGAAATAGAGCCGCGCCCGCTCGACCGGCGTATTGACCACCGCCAGGCATTCGACGCCTTTATCACGCAGGGCCGGCTTGAGTTGCGCCATCGCCGCGATATGGCGCCGGCAGAACGGACAGTGCAGGCCTCGGAACAAACCGATCAACAACGGGCTACGGCCTCGAAAATCATCAAGCGCGATCTTGCCTTCGCGTGAGATCGCATTGAGCACAACATTCGGTGCCCGGTCGCCCGGCTGCAGCGGGCGGTCAACACTACTCGTGGACATGGACAACCTCCTCGCCCCGGTCACTCAGGGAAAGCAGCACACCCACGTTTCGGAGGCGATCAAGTGCGGGGGCGAAAGCTTCCTGTGCCAAGGCAATAGCTTTCGACCTCTGCCATATTGCCGAGGTCGAGATTACGCACGTTGCAAGCCCATTATAACACGAAAAAGCATCTGCGGGTCGCCGCCAAATGTGGTGAATGACCTCACGCGAGCGCACCCCCGAATGCCCTTGCGCTGAAGGTCAGATTCCCGACCTCGATTTGGCGGTTCAAGTCCGCAACGCCCAACGTCGTCAACGGGTCGGTTCCGGACGATAGGCGAAGGTCCGCTCCTGAAAACCGTCGGGAATGTCTGGAAATGGCGCAACAACGATGTCCAAGATGGTCGCCGGCAACGTCCGCCATCGGGCAACAGCGAAGATCACCTCAACGGCCGACATGAGGCGCATGGCCGCCGTTCGCATGTAGAACTATAGGGTAGCTTTCGTGCTGACGTTCACGACCGGGGAGGCACCCGCGAGCCAGAAAGTCGATGCCTCCTCAAATTTTTCCTAAGACCTTATCGATACTTGCGTCTGCACTGATCTTACGCGATGGTCCCTCTGCCTTTGGGAGGGCTGGGGATGAAATACAGAAAGCTGGCCGTTCTTGCGGCCGCGTTTGCGCTTGCCGGATGCCAATATAAAGCCGAGCCGATGCCAATGGCCGCTTACAACGTTTATTCGAGCTACGGCGAAAAGCTTCCTGGAAAATATCTGCTGTTTATAGACTCGACCGTGCTAAATAGATCGATCAAGCCTTCGGATCTAAATTGCGCTGCTCACAGCTACCCGATCGATATGCGAAGCGGTTTCTCTGGATCTGTCCGCAAGACGCTGGAAACTCTGGTCGCAGAACTTGAGATCGTCGATCAACCAGTCGATGCCGCTGGCCTCGCGGAGCGCAAGAGCCGTGGCATGATCGTGGTCAAAGGCGAAGAGTTAAACGCTCGACTGCGGGTCGTACCGGGTTTTTGGTCTGCCGGCATAGAAACTGATGTCGACCTTGTTGCTTCGATAATTGTTGATGGTCGAAACGGTCGATTGCTCGGTTCAACCGTGGAGGGTCAGGGGAATGCACAAGGCGATGCCGGTGTTCTCTGCGAGGGCGGCGCAAAATCGCTAACGGAGTCCGCGGAAAAGGCACTGAAACAAGCAGTAGGTCGCCTCGGCGAAGCCCTGACCAATTCGGAACGGGTTCGTAACGGCGTTTGACGCAAAATGTATCCGTTCGTCTGGATCTCCCAAGTTACTCCAATCGGACGCCCGACACAAAGTTCAGCAGCAGCGCCTGCGTCCAGGCCTCGAACACGCCCTAACAGCGTTTACGACTGTCGCGCTTTATGCTGAACAGGTCACACTGTGGGAACCGACGCAGCAAGATGGCCGGACGACTTTGAGCAACACAGGACCCGAGCATGACTCCACCACTGCCGAAACGAAACGAGCCGTTCCGGGCTGGTGAAACCGCACTGCTCTTGGTCGACATGCAGCGCGTCTGGCTGGAGCCCGGCGCCGATCCGGCGCATCCGGAGCGCGGTCCCGAGCATTATTTCTACCGGCAGACGGCGTCGCAGACGATTCCCAACCAGCAGCGCCTGCTGGCGGCGGCGCGGGCCAACGGCGTCGAGGTGATCCACACCATCATCCAGAGCCTGACCGAAGACGGCCGCGACCGCTCGCTCGACCACAAGCTGACGCCGATCCACATCGCGCCGAGCCGGCCGGAGGGCCTGCCGGTGCCGTCGCTGGCTCCGGTCGGCGACGAGATCATGCTGCCGAAGACATCGTCGGGCGTCTTCAACTCGACCAACATCGACTATGTCCTGAAGAACCTCGGCGTGCGTTATCTGATCGTCGCCGGCATCATGACCGACCAGTGCGTCGACATGGCGGTGCGCGATGCCGCCGATCGCGGCTACCTAGTCACTTGCGTATCGGACGCCTGCGCCGCCGCCTCGCAGGAACGCCATGACGACGCGCTCAAGGCCTTCGGCGGCTATTGCTGGGTCGCCGACACCGCCATCGTTACTGCCCGTTTCGAAGCCTTGGGAAAAACTGCATGACATCGACCGTCGAACCGCTCGTTGCCGTCGTCACCACCGACCTTTCGGCGATCACGCGCGGCCGCTCCGTCGTCGAAAGCAGGCTGCAGACGATCGCCGCGACCGGTGTCGGCTGGCTGCAGGCCAATCTGTCGCTGACGCCGTTCAACTCGATCGTCGATCCCAATCCCTGGGGCTCGTCAGGCGATGTGCGGCTCGTTCCCGATCTCAACGCGCGGTTTCGCACGGCGCTGACCGGATCGGCGACGACTTTCGATATGGTCGCCGGCAACATCGTCGAACTCGACGGCAGCCCGTGGGTCGGCTGCACCCGGACCATGCTGAGCGATGCGCTGGCGCAGTTGAAGGCGGCGACCGGACTTTCCGTCATCGCCGCCTTCGAGCATGAATTCCACATCGAGGGCGACTTTGGCCCGGCTCATTCGATGTCGTTGGCAGCACTGCGCCGCACCGACCCGTTTGCCGCCAACCTGATGGCGGCGCTGGCGGAAGCCGGTGTCGCGCCCGAAGTGGTGATCGCCGAATTCGGCACCGACCAATTCGAGGTGACATGCGAGCCAGCCGATGCGCTTGCCGCGGCCGATCGCGCAGTCGCCATCCGCGAGATCACACGCGAAGTCGCGCGGACTGCCGGGTGGCGGGCGAGCTTCGCGCCCAAGATCGCTCCCGATGCCGTCGGCAACGGCGTCCACATCCATTTCAGTTTCGTCGACGAGGCCGGCAAGCCGGTGACCTACGACCCGGCCCAGCCGGGCGGCCTTTCCAGTCGGGCCGCTTCGTTCTGTGCCGGCGTGCTGCGCCACCTGCCCGGCATCACCGCCATGACGGCGGCGAGCGTGTCGTCCTACTACCGGCTGAAGCCGCATAGCTGGAGCTCGTCCTACACCTGGCTTGCCGACCGCGACCGCGAGGCGAGCCTGCGCATCTGCCCGATGGTGACAATCGGCGGGCGCGATCCGGCGCGGCAGTACAACATCGAATACCGGGCGGCGGACGCCACCGGCAATCCCTATTTGTCGCTGGCGGCAATCGTGCGCGCCGGGCTGGAGGGGCTGAAGGCCAAGCTGCCGGCGCCGCCGCTGGTCGCTGGCGACCCGACGCAGATGAGCGTTGCCGAGCGCAAGAAGCTAGGGCTCGTGCGGCTGCCGGAAACGCTGCCTGCGGCACTCGACGCGCTGGTCGCCGACAATACCGTGACCGGATGGTTCGCGCCGGTGTTCGTCGAGACTTTTGTCGGCCTCAAGCGGCATGAGACCGAGCGCCTCGCCGGGCTTGATCCAGTGGCTGTCTGCGACCTCTACCGGACGCTGTACTGATGGCTGAGCCGGTTGCCAACGCCATCCAACCTGAAGGTTGGCCACCAGCGGTCGAAGCGATCAACGAAACGGGGCGTTCCGATATCGTTCTGATATGCGAGCACGCGTCCAATCACATCCCGGCCGAGTATGCGCGGCTCGGTCTCGACAGCAGCCATTTGCAGCGCCATATCGCCTGGGACATCGGCGCCGCCGAAGTGACTCGCGCTCTGTCGAAGCTGCTCGATGCTACAGCCTTCCTCAGCTCCTATTCGCGGCTTTTGATCGATCTCAACCGGCCGCTTGGTTCCAGCGGCAGCATTCCGGCGCTGTCGGAGGACACCGGCATCCCCGGCAATGTCGGCCTCGATCTGGAGGAGCGAAGCCGGCGTGCCGAAATCATGTTCGCGCCGTTTCATGACCGCGTCGCCGCCCACCTCCACGACCGGGCGAAGCAGGGCAGACCGACGCGGATCGCGACGATCCACTCCTTCACGCCGGTCTTTCTCGGCATTGCGCGGCCCTGGCACGCCGGCGTGCTTTACGATCGGGCAATCGAGTTCGGCCAGGCAGTGCTCGCCGGCCTGCGCGCCGATAGTGCGCTCAACGCCGCGGCAAACGAGCCTTACGTGATCAGCCGCGACGGCGACTACGCCATACCCGTCCATGGCGACGATCGCGGCATTCCCGCGGTCCTCATCGAGATCAGGCAGGACCTGCTGGCGGGCCGCTCCGGCATCGAGGAATGGGCGAAGCGGCTGGCCGCTGCGTTGCCGGCGCAGCAGACAAAGGCGTTGTGACCAAGCTCGGCTGGTCGAGCGCAACGCGAGAGCCGAGCCGTCGATGAAAAGCCTCCACCCGTCCTCAGGAGAAGATTTCCGCCAAGTCTTCGACGCTGGTGCCTTCCTTGACCTGGCGCAGCTCGACATAGCTGACTGCCGGGGCAATCGACGTCACAATGGATACGATCGCTGTCACCAGGGCGCCAAGAAATATGCCGGTGGTTAGGCCAAAGACCATGATCGCACGGCTGAGCACGGCCTGGATCAGCACCACAGCTATGAACAGGACAATCCAGAATCCGAACAGAGCCCAGCGGCTTCCTTTGGTAAGTTCCCGGCTGCGCTTCATGCTGCCGAAGACCCCCAGTCTTTCCTGAACCAAAACAGGCACAGCGACAGACCAACGAAGCCACAATATGATGCCGGGAACGAGCAGAAGCATCGCGCCGGCGGCGGCGCCGAGGCTCACCAGCAGCGCGATGCCTATTACCGGCAGCAGGAGGGAGATTGCCGTCTTGAGGCAATCGCCAATCAATGGTCGCTTGCCGTTCAGATCCTCGATCGCGGCACGCACCAGCGCCGCCTGCAGGATTGCCGACAGTGTCATGGAAACCAACACGCCAACGATCGTGGCAGTGATTCGTTGGGCTGAGAACTCCGGAACGCCAGCCTCGACGTTGGTCGCCCATTTCCAAATCCAAAGCTGGTAAAGGAGCGTAGGCAAGCCTGAGAACAGCATGGCCAATCCAAGGCAAAGCACTGGATTGCGGCTGATGACAGCGAAGCTGTCGTTGAAAACCCTGCCGATGCGAAATTTGTTCGGCCGTTCCAGTGTCACTGATGTCATGATGCTTTCCCCCTGCCTCACCGCCACATGGCTGGCGGCCCCCTGGTAAATCTGCCAAGATTGGCGGTCGCCGTCCAGCCCACTTGCAATTGTTCCGCTGCATTGTCAGTGTCGGCTGGGAACCACAGGTTGCAGGGGAGCGGGTGGCGGTGGCACAGCCAGGCACAGCGGAAGCCGAACGGCTGACCAATCTGCACAAGCAGCTGATCGCCGACGAGTCGATCCAGTTCGACCTGCCGGCCTATGTACCGCCGAAGCCGCCCGAGTGGCTGAAGCCGCTGCAGGATTTTTTGTCGTGGCTCGGCCCCTACATGATCTATCTGTTCTGGGGGGCGGTGATATCGGGCGTCGCAATCATCCTGCTTTTGGTCTTCCTCGAGGTGAAAGGCATCGCCTGGCGGCTGCCGTGGCAGCGCGCTCGGCCCGAAGTCGAAGACGAAGAAACCTGGCGCCCAGACGCCGGCGCCGCGCAGATCCTGCTGTCGCAAGCGGATGCGCTGGCCGCACGCGGCGACTATGACGAGGCGGTTCACCTTTTGCTTCGGCGCAGCGTCGCCGATATCGCCGGCCGGCTGCCGGACTTCCTGCGCCCGTCGCTCACCGCGCGCGACATCGCCAATGCCCCTTCCCTGCCAGGAAGGGCACGCCATGCGTTTACCGAGATCGCCCGCATTGTCGAGGCGGCGCTGTTCGCGCGCCGGCCGGTCGGCGCTGATGGCTGGCGGCAAGCACGCGGCGCCTATGAACGGTTCGCCTTCCGGGATGCCTGGACGTGAGTGCACCGGCGGTCGAGGCACAGGAGCCGTTCAATCGAAAGACACTGTTTTGGGGGATTTTCGCCAGCCTGCTTGCGGCAGCCGGTTTCTTCCTGCTGTCCACCTACGCCCCCGATTTCCGGCAACCCGGCAATGGCGGCGCCACGCCGCTGTCGAAAAGCGGCGTCGGCTACGCCGGTCTGGCGGAATGGCTGCGGCTCACCGGCGAAGCGCCCTTGATGGCGCGGACCGAGGACGATCTCGGCACCGACATGCTGCTGATCGTCACCATCTCGCCCGACAGCGATCCGGAGGCGCTCGACCACATCCTGAAACTTCGCCAGGACCAGAACACGCTCTTCGTGCTGCCCAAATGGCAGATCCTGCCGCTCCAGGGGCATGAAGGCTGGAACATGAAATTCGGGCGATTGCCCGGGTCGGTGGTGAACGAATGGCTTGGGCGGATAGCCGATGCAAAGATCGGTGCCGGCCAGAGCACGGCAAAGCAACTGGACATCGAAGGCAACATGGTTGCCGCACCCGAAGAATTGCAGTGGGTGGCCGACAAGTACCCTCTCATCGCAGCCGGCAATGACAAGGCTGTGCTTACCGAACTAGACGACAAGCCGTTCTATATCCTGACCGACCCCGACCTGATCAACAACGCCGCCCTCAAGGATCCCGACAAGGCAGCAGCCGCGCTCGGGCTGATCGCCTTGCTCCAGCCGGACGACGGGCCGGTGATGTTCGACCTGACGCTGCATGGCGCGGGGCGAAAGTATGATCTGGCCAAGCTTCTGGTCGAGCCGCCGTTCCTGGCGCTGACACTGACGATCCTGATCGCCGCGGCGCTGGCGTTCCTGCATGGCCTTGGCCGGTTCGGCCCGCCGCGCGCCGACCAGCGTGCGATCGCCTTCGGCAAGCGTGCGCTGGTCGATACGACGGCGATGCTCATGCGGCGGGCCGGCCGGCTGGACGAACTGGGAGGCCGCTATGCGGCCTTGATGCGGGTGCGCGCCGGCGCGCTGCTCGGGGCACCGCATGGGTTGCAAGGCAAAGCGCTCGACCACTGGCTCGACTCTCGCGATAAGGAGCAAGCCGGCGGCTTCACGACGCGTTCGCAAGCCGCCGGCGAGGCGAAGAACCTGACGCAGATGCAACAGGCAGCAGAACGGCTGCACGACTGGACGGCAAGGAGGCTCGGTGAACGTCGATGATGTGAAGGCCCTGGCGACACGGATCAGGGAAGAAGTGGCCAAGGCGATTACCGGGCAGCACGATACGGTCGACCTGATGCTGACCGCCTTGTTTGCGGGCGGGCATATCCTGCTCGAAGGTCCGCCCGGCACGGCCAAGACCATGACCGCACGCTGCTTCGCCCAGGCGCTTGGGATCGCCTACGGGCGGATCCAGTTCACGCCGGACCTGATGCCCGGCGATATCGTCGGGTCGAACATCTACAACTTCCAGACGGGGCAGTTCACGCTGACGCGCGGTCCGATCTTCTGCGATCTCCTGCTTGCCGACGAAATCAACCGCACGCCGCCCAAGACGCAAGCCGCACTGCTCGAGGCGATGCAGGAGCATGCGGTCACGTTCGACGGCACCACGCATTCGCTCGGTCGCAATTTCATGGTCGTCGCGACCCAGAATCCGATCGAGCACCAGGGCGTCTACCCACTGCCCGAGGCGCAGCTCGACCGCTTCCTGTTCAAGCACCGCGTCAGCTATCCCGGCCCCGAGGAAGAACGGGCCATCATCGTCCATCACGGCGGCGGCTCCGCCTCGCACGACATCGCGCAATATGGCATCAAGGCACAGACTAACCGCGAGACGCTGCAGGAGGCCCTTGAAATCGTCGGCTCCGTCACCCTCGTCGACGATGTCGTCGGCTACATAGCGGCGCTGGTTCGGGCTACGCGCGAAAATGCCGATTTGGAAGTCGGAGCCAGCCCCCGCGCGGGCGCCATGCTGGCGCGGGCGGCGCGTGCCAGGGCGGCACTGGACGGACGCGCCTACGTGATCCCCGACGACGTCAAGGCGCTGGCAGTGCCGGCGCTGCGTCATCGCGTCATCCTTTCGCCTGCCGCCCAGATCGATGGCCGTCTGGTCGAGCAGATCGTCTCCGACCTGGTCGACCAGACGGAAGCACCACGTTGATCTATCCCAGCGGCCGAGCGGTATGGGCAGCGGCGGCCGGCGCCGTGCCGGCCTTCCTGGTCGCGCTGGCACTGCCGTCGTTCTGGTATCTGGGATTGCTGTGGAGCTGCCTGCTGCTTGCCTTCCTGGCGGTGGATGCCGCGGCCGGACGCGGGCGGGCATCGCTGAATGCCAGCATCGATGCGCCGCAGCAGGTCGGTGTCGGCGGCGAGTTCGGCGTGCAAATCGCCGCCCGTCACTCGGGACCGCGCGCAGCGGAGGCTCGCGTCGGGTACGATGCGCGTCTGGTGCCGGTGAGCGGCAGCGGCGGCGCCTTGCTTCCAACCGCCGGAGGTTCGCTCGACCTCCGCTTCCAGGCGCTGCGGCGCGGCGTCGCCAGCTTCGACCGTCTCTGGGTGCGCTGGCGCGGGCCGTTCGGGCTGGTCTGGAACCAGGTGGTGCTGCCGGTGGAAAGCAAGGTTGCGGTGCTGCCCGACGTCAGCAGCGCCCGCGGCGAGGCGATCACCCTGCTGCAACATGCGGCGCTTGCCGAAGGCCATGCGCAGCGCCGCGCCGGTCAAGGCCGCGAGTTCGACGCACTCAAGGATTACCAGCCGGGCATGGGCCGGCGCATGATCGACTGGAAGCGCAGCGCCCGCCACGGCAAGCTTTTGGCGCGCGAGTTCCGCGTCGAGGAGAACAACAACATCGTGCTGGCCAT
Source organism: Mesorhizobium sp. WSM4830 (assembly GCF_055811495.1). NCBI lineage: Bacteria > Pseudomonadati > Pseudomonadota > Alphaproteobacteria > Hyphomicrobiales > Phyllobacteriaceae > Mesorhizobium > Mesorhizobium sp. WSM4830. The sequence goes on from NZ_JBVVQI010000006.1 coordinate 246,991, forward strand.
CGATAGCGGACGCCTGATGTGCGAGCCGGTCGACGGTGTGCCGAAGGTGGACCGGGCGGTGACGGCCGCCTTGCTGTCGGCATTCATCGCGCTGAAGGGCGGCGACATGGTCAGCCTGTTCGGCTTCGATGCAAGGCCGCGCGTTTCAAGCGGGGCGGTACGCGGCCCCGCCAGCTTTGCGATGATCCAGAAACGGGCCGCCGAGATCGACTATTCCAGCGAAGAGACCAACTTCACCCTGGCGTTGACGACGCTGGCGGCGAGGCTTGACCGCCGCTCGCTGGTCATCATCTTCACCGATTTCGTCGATCCGATCAGCGCGGAATTGATGCTGCGCACCGTGGGCCGGCTCACCGAACGGCATCTCGTGCTGTTCATGATGATGAAGGACACCGAACTGGAGGGCCTGGCCGACATGCCGCCACGCTCCGGCGAGGACGTTGCCCGCGCGGTTGTCGCCGGAGGGCTCTTGCGCGAAAGGCAGGTCGTCATCGGCCGGTTGCGCCTGCTCGGCGCCCATGTGATCGAAGCCGACCACAACCGGCTGGGTCCTGCGCTGGTCGAGCGTTATCTGCAGTTCAAGCAGGAGGATTTGCTGTGACGGCGCCAGTACCCGGCAATGCGGTACGCGGCGATGCGGTACGCCAGTCTCTGGCCAGCTTCCGCCGCGAGCGCGAGACCGACTGGAAGGCATTCGAGGCACTGCTGGCGCGTGTCGAGAAGCGTGCGCCGCGGACGCTTTCCGAAGAGGAGCTGCTGTCGCTGCCGCTGCTCTATCGATCGGCGCTGTCTTCTCTTTCGGTGGCGCGGGCGACATCGCTCGATAATGCGCTGGTCGGCTATCTCGAGGCGCTGTCGTTGCGCGGTTATTTCTATCTCTATGGCGCACGCCGCGGGCTGCGCCAGCGCCTCGCCGATTTCTTCCTGCACGACTGGCCCGAAGCCATTCGCGACCTGTGGCGCGAGACATTGACGTCGGTCGCGCTGATGGTGATCGGCATTGGTGCAGGCGCCTGGCTGGTGGCATCCGACAAGAGCTGGTTCGACGCGATCATCCCGCCCGGCCTGGCAGGAGGCCGCGGCCCCGACACCTCGGCCGAACTGCTGCGCGGCATGCTTTATGATGGCGACAATGGCTTTCTCTCAGGCTTTGCCGCCTATCTGTTCACGCACAACGTCCAGGTCGCAATCCTGGCCTTCGCCCTTGGCTTCGCCTTCGCGGTGCCGACGGTACTGCTGATGCTGTTCAACGGCTGCATGATCGGGGCGTTGTTCCAAGTCTATTGGTCCAAAGGGCTTGGCATGGAGCTTGGCGGGTGGCTGGCCATCCACGGCACCACCGAATTGTTCGCAATCTCTTTGGCCGGCGCGGCCGGTATGCGCATCGGCACCAGCATCGCCTTTCCCGGCGAATTGACACGCATGGCGGCAGCGGCTCGCGCCGGACGCATCGCCGCGAACGCCATGGTCGGGGTCTCGATCATGCTGCTGTTTGCCGGGCTGCTCGAGGGCATTGGCAGGCAGACCATCACCAGCGACGTCACGCGCTACGCCATTGGCGGTGGCATGCTGGTGCTGTGGATCGGTTACTTCTATCTGTTCCGGGCGGTGCGGCATGGCGATCGTTAAACGCGCCGCCTTCGCGGCTATACGGCCGCTGATCACGCCCGAAGGCGTCGATCTCCGGATTAGGCTCGCCGACGCCGGCACGCGGGCCTCCGCCTTCCTACTCGACATCGTGTTCATCGCCGTGGCTGCAATCGTGATCACGATCGTCGCGCTGTTCGGGGTGGGAGGCCTTGGCAGCGAGGGATTTCAGCCGCTCTTCGTCGTTTGGATCATCCTGATCTTCTTTCTGCGCAACGCCTACTTCATCGTCTTCGAAGCGGGCCGGCGCGCGGCTACGCCCGGCAAGCGGATCGTCGGCATCCGGGTCGCGTCCCGCAGCGGCGACGGCCTGTCGATCGACCAGGTCATCGCCCGCAACCTGATGCGCGAAATCGAGGTGTTCTTGCCGCTCTCGATCATCGCCGGACGCAGCGGGACTGACCTTGCCGACACGCTGACGACGGTGTTCGGACTGGTGTGGACGCTGCTGTTTGCCTTGTTCCCGCTGTTCAATCGAGACCGCATGCGGATCGGCGACCTGTTGGCGGGAACCTGGGTGGTCGAGGCACCGAAGCGCGCGTTGCTGGAAGATTTGTCGGCCCGGCAGGATCCGGCGGCCGGCGCCTTCCGGTTCAGCCACGCCCAGCTCGACGCCTACGGGATTGCCGAACTCCACAAGCTCGAGGAAGTGCTGCGCCGCGACGACTATTTCGCACTGCGGACGGTGGCCGAAACAATCGGACGCAAGATCGGCGCGGCACCACAAGCCCATGACGCACGCGCGTTCCTGACGGCGTATTATGGGGAGTTGCGGGCACATCTCGAACGCAAGCTCCTGCTGGGCAACCGCAGGGCTGACAAGCACGCGCGGTAGCAGTTGCCGAACAGGCCCACCTAGCGAGAAGCGTCGGTGCTGCCCCTCATCCGCCTGCCGGCACCTTCTCCCCGTATAGTGACGGGGAGAAGGGGAGATGCCGCGGCGCGAGCGGCTATTCCGCAACGCTGCCAATTAGCGAAACCGTTTGCGATAGCGCCTTTCTCCCCGTCACTATACGGGGAGAAATGCCCGGCAGGGCAATGAGGGGCGACGCCGACGAACCTGATGAGCCCCTCTCATGAGGCCGGTTCAAATACCCCGTGCCCTACCCCACCCACTTCTCATAATCGGACACCAACAGGTGCAGCGGTGCTGTGTCCTCGTCGATGTCCGCGAAGCGGCCGATCGGCTCGCGGAAAACGTTGTCGGTGAGATCGTCGTTGACTGTCGAGACCTCGCCGATCAGCACGTCCTTGCCTTCGGCCCAGAAGGCGTGCCAGACACCCGGCAGCAACGTGACGCTCTGGCCCGGGTCGAGCTTTAAGAACCCACCCGCAGGCAGCCTGTGAATGGTTCCGTCGACAGGCACGGTTACTTCGGCCTTCGGATCGATGCCGCCATCGCGATCGTGCATGAACAGCTCCAGCACCAGTTTGCCGCCGCCTCGGTTGATGATGTCTTCGGCCTTGATGTTGTGGCGGTGCATCGGCGACAGCTGATCCTTGCGCGAGATCATGATCTTCTCGGCATAGAGCATGCCCATGCCCTTCTTCATGTCCTCGTAGCGGCCGTTGCGAACGGTGAACAGGAACAGGCCGAGCTCGTCGAATTTCTCCTGGCCGTAATCGGTGATGTCCCAGCCGAGCCGGGAGGAGAAGATGGCCGCCGAATCCTGCCGGTGCGCCTTCATCTCTTCCGGGGTCCAGTAGGCGAAGGGCGGCATGATGTAGCCGAACGAACGGATGAAGGCGTCGGCGTCGCGGATGATGTCGTTGATGGCGGAGCGTTTCATGTCGTGGTTCCTTCTTCAGGCGGCGCCTACAGCGCATAACCGAACACCGATCCGGTGTCGACGTAAACCGCATTCTGGCCTCATGACATCGGCGACGATCAGGGCCATAAGTCCCGACAAATTCCCAAAGGTGACATTCCATGCGCAGCATAGACGACCTCGATACGCCGGCGATCCTGATCGACGCCGGCCGCGCCGAAGCCAATATCGCGCGGGCGCAGGCCCATGCCGACCGGCACGGGCTGAAGCTCCGGCCACACATGAAGACCCACAAGCTACCCTACTGGGCGAAGAAGCAAGTCGCGGCCGGCGCCATCGGCATTACCTGCCAGAAGATCGGCGAGGCCGAGATCATGGCCGATGCCGGACTGACCGACATCTTTCTGCCCTACAATATCCTCGGGCGGGCCAAGCTGGAGCGCCTCAAGGCGCTGCACGGCCGCGTAACCCTGTCGGTGACGACCGACAGCATGGACACGCTGATGGGACTTGCCGCCACCTTTACCGATCCCGGCCACCGCCTGCCGGTGCTGGTCGAATGCGACACCGGCATGGGCCGCTGCGGTGTGCAGTCGGCCGGCGAAGCAGTCGCGCTGGCGAGCGAGATCGGCAAGGTCCGGGGGCTCGTCTTCGGCGGCTTGATGACCTACCCGGGGGCGGGCCGCGCCGCCGAGACCGAGGCGTGGCTCGCCGATGCGCAGCAAGCACTTGCCGCAGCCGGCCTTGCCTGCGAGCGCATCTCCAGCGGCGGCACGCCCGATATGTGGCGCTCGGGTGAGCATTCCGTCGTCACTGAATACCGCCCCGGCACCTACATTTATCTCGACCGCTACCAGGTCGCCAAAGGCGTCGGCAGACTCGACGATTGCGCGCTGACCGTGCTGTCGACTGTGGTCAGCCGTCCAACGCCGACGCGCGCCATCCTCGACGCCGGCAGCAAGGCCCTGTCCAGCGACACGCTGGGACTCGCCGATTTCGGCGAGCTGCTGGGCATTTCAGGCGCAAGGGTGACCAGCCTCAGCGAAGAGCACGGCAACGTCACGCTTTCGGGTGGCGCCGAGCTTGGCATCGGCGAGCGCGTGCGCGTCGTGCCCGACCATTGCTGCGTCGTCACCAATCTGTTCGACGAGGTACATCTGATCGAAGGCGACAAGGTGATCGAGACGCTGCCGGTCAAGGCGCGCGGGCGGATGGCTTGATCCTGTCGGTTGGCTAACGCTCGGCTTGTCTCGCGGCAACCCGGCGCATCGAAATGACGCGGCGGCGCCGGATCTCGGTCCGCATTGCCATCAGGTGCAGCGCAAAGAACAGGACTGTGAAGCCGACTGCCATGACCAGAAGAGGCCACAACAGGCTCGGGTCGATGGTCGGGCCGCCGAGACGGAACACCGAAGCCGGCTGATGCAGCGTGTTCCACCAGTCGACCGAAAATTTGATGATCGGAATGTTGATGAAGCCGACCAGGGTGATGATGGCGGCGGCCCAGGCGGCACGCCCGGCATCGTCGAGCGCGCGGGTCAGGGCGATAATGCCGAGATACATCAGGAACAGGATGAAGACCGAGGTCAGCCGGGCGTCCCACACCCACCAGGTGCCCCACATCGGCTTACCCCAGATCGAACCGGTGATCAGCGCAAGGGCGGTGAAGACGGCACCGATCGGTGCCGCCGATTTCAGCGCCACGTCGGCCAGCGGATGGCGCCAGACCAGCGTGCCAAGCGCGGAGACCGCCATCAACGTGTAGCACATCATGGCAAGCCAGGCGAAAGGCACGTGGATATACATGATGCGCACGGTGATGCCCTGCTGGAAGTCCTCAGGCGCCGTGAAGCTCATATAGAGACCGACAGCGAGGACGATGGCGGCGACGCTCGCCAACCACGGCACGACCTTGTCGGCCAGCCCGACGAACCGCGTTGGGTTGGCAAGGTCCATCCAGCCGGAGAGGCGTGAAGTCGTGTCGCTCATGCGGCTTTACATAGACCGCCGGCGGAGTTGCGGCAACCACAGCGGCGCGCCTTCCCTTCTCCCCCCTTGAGGCCTTTGCAGAGAAGGCGCATAGATATGCGATTTGAGAGATATATGCTTTTTTGAGCGCCGAGAGCGCTGCCT